>SYLI01000062.1 GCA_005809105.1 Verrucomicrobiales bacterium
GACAAGACCACGCCGGCGCTGCTCATGGGCGCCATCTCCGCAGACCTTCCGGCGCTCTATTTCCCCTGCGGACCGATGCTCACGGCGCGTTGGGGCCGGGAAACGCTGGGCAGCGGCCACGCGGTGTGGAAGTACTGGGCCGAACGCTGCGCGGGCAACCTGTGCGAGGGAACCTGGGGCGAACTGGAAAACGCCATCGCCCGGTCGCCGGGCCATTGCATGACCATGGGCACGGCCTCCACCATGACGGCCATCGCCGAGGCGCTGGGCTTCTGTCTGCCGGGCGCCTCCTCCATTCCCGCCATGGTGAGCGAGCACATGCGCATGGCAGTCGACTGCGGCCGGCGCTCGGTGGAGATGGCCTGGGAAAACCTCACGCCTTCGCGCCTGCTGACGCGCCATTCCTTTGAGAATGCCATCACGGTGGACATGGCCATCGGCGGTTCCACCAACGCCATCGTCCACCTGCTGGCGCTGGCCCGGCGCGCGCGCGTGCCCCTCTCGCTCGATGACTTCGATCGGCTCTCCCGCACCACGCCCGTGCTGGCCAACGTGCGCCCCAACGGCGAGCCCTATCTCATGGAGGACTTTTACAACGCCGGGGGACTGCGCGGGCTCATGGCGCAACTGGGCCCACGGCTTCACGGGCACTGTCTGACGGCCACGGGCCGGACGCTCGCCGAGGGTCTCGAGGGCGTCACCGTGACCGATGCCGACGTCATCCGCACGCCCGGCAACCCCGTCGCTGCCGAGGGCGGCACTTTCATCCTGCGGGGCAACCTCGCGCCCCAAGGATGCGTGGTCAAACCCACCGCGGCCGACCCCAGACTTTTCCGCCACCGCGGCACGGCGGTGGTGTTCGAGGATTACGACGACCTTCGCGCGCGCCTGAACCGGGACGATCTGGAGGTGGGCGCCGACTCGGTGCTGGTGTTAAAGCACGCCGGGCCGCACGGCGGTCCGGGATTCCCCGAATGGGGGATGCTGCCCATCCCCGACAAGCTGCTCAAGGCCGGCGTGCGCGACATGGTGAGAATCTCCGACGCGCGAATGAGCGGCACGAGTTTTGGCATGTGCATCCTTCACGTGTCGCCCGAGGCGCACGTGGGCGGCCCGCTGGCGCTGGTTCAATCGGGTGACGTCATCGAGCTGGATGTGCCCGCCCGGCGCCTGCACCTCTGCGTGGAGGACGCGGAGCTCGCGCGCCGCCGCGCAGCCTGGCGCCCGCGCCCCTGCGGCTATGAACGCGGCTATGGGCGACTCTTCCTCGCGCACGTCACCCAGGCCCACGAGGGTTGCGACTTCGACTTTTTACAGGGCGGCCCGGCCACTCCCGAGCCCTCCATCCACTGACATCACTGACATGAACCCAAACCCCATCACGCCTGCGCTTCTGGCCGGCTCGGTCATCGCCGTCCCGCCGCTGGCGCGCCATCCGGATCTGTCCCTCCACCGCGGGGCCAACGCGCTCCTCATCCGCCATCTGGAGGCGGGGGGCGTGCGCACGCTGCTCTACGGGGGCAACGCGGTGTTTTACCACATGGCTCCGTCCGAGTTCGCCGGGGCGCTGGAGATGCTGCGCGAGCTGGCCGGCGCGGACTCCACCGTCATTCCCTCCGTGGGGCCGGCGTACGGGCTGTCGATGGATCAGGCGGCCATCCTGCGCGCGTTTGACTTTCCCACGGCGATGATGCTTCCAGCGCGCGACATCACAACGCCTGAGGGCGTCGCGGCCGGCATCCGGAAATTTGCGCACGCTTACGGCAAGCCGGTCGTCCTCTACATCAAGTTTGAAGGCTACCTTGATCCCGAGCACGCGAAGGCCCTGGTGGACGAGGGCGTGGTGAGCTGGATCAAGTATGCCATCGTGCGCGCGGACCCGGCCCGTGACGAATATCTGCGCAAGCTGGTGGATCTGGTGGACCGCAAGATCATCGTGAGCGGCATCGGCGAGCAGCCCGCCGTGGTGCACCTGCGCGATTTTGGCGTGCAGGCGTTCACCAGCGGCTGCGTGTGCGTGGCCCCGCGGCTGTCCATGGCGATGCTGCGGGCGATCAAGGCGGGCGACTTCGCAGCGGCCGAATCCATTCGCGCGGTGTTCCAGCCGCTGGAAGACCTGCGCAATGCCATCAACCCCATCCGCGTGCTGCACGAGGCCGTGGCGGCGGCGGGCATTGCTCCCACCGGACCCTTGCTCCCACTCTTAAGCCCCGTGCCCGACTCGAAACGCGACGCCATTGCGTCCGCGGCCCAAGCCCTGCTCGCACGCAACGCCGCCGCCGCATGACTCCCCATCCTCTCCAATCCGCCATTGCGCCGGCACCGTCTTCAATCTAGGCTTCGTTTCGATGCGCCCGGCCCTTTCCATCCTCGCGATGGTGTTGTGGGCAGTCGCCTGCTCGCGCCCCGCGCAGCCGGCGGCGGCACCGACCGCGGTGGGGATTGAGGCCGTTCAAATAGGCAACGACGGACTGGCCTACCTGCGCGAAACCGGCAATCCCTTCACGGGCGTCGTGAGGGTGAATCACACGGAAGGCCCGCAGCAGGCGGAGCTGGCCTTTAAGGCGGGCCGGCAGCATGGGCGGCACCGGGAGTGGTTTCCTGATGGTAAGCCGTCGTTGGAAAAGGAGTGGGTGGACGGGCAGGAAGAGGGAACGCAGCGCACCTGGACGGCCGAGGGCCGATTGCATCGCGAAAGCCGCTGGGTGGCCGGCAAGCCGGTGAGTGGGCGCGAGTGGTCACCCGACGGCAAGAAGGAATGGGCCATCAGCTTCACCAACGGCGTGATGGTCGACCGCAAGATTGCGCGCAATGAGTCACTGACGCTGCCCGAGGAGGATCGCAAGTATCTTTGGAGCATTGAGCACCACGGCGGGCTGCTCATGAAACTTGGCTTTGGACCGTGGAAGGCGGCGCTCAAGAAGCGCGAGCGCACTGCGATGAACCGCGCCTTGGCGGTGGACTTTCAGGCCGCCATCGCCCCGGTGGACGGGGGCCAAAACTGGGTGCGCGACTACGGGGACGCCGCCCGCGCCGCGCGAACGGATTTCGCCGCGCAGGATCGCAGGGACACCGACGCCTCGGGCTTTCTGGAATGGCTGCTCGGACTGCGGGGCAACTTTGGCGACACACTCGACGTCGGCAACAGCCTGGCCTCGTTCGCGCCGGTGAAGCGTGACCAAGAGGTCGGACGCTGGGGAGGCTTGCTTCACATCCGCATGTGGGGCAAGAACACGCTGGGCGGCCCTGCTGAACTCGTGGTCTCGCTCAACATCGAGCTGGATTATCCAACTGAGGCCGCGTTGGAAAAAGGCGGCTGGCTGCGCCGCTGCTCGGTGGCCAGCATCAAGCGCTCGACATCGAAGGCACCGCTCATGGCCGAGCTGGCGCAGCAAATGGGACTGCAGCCGGATCGGATGCACGACAACTGGAAGCATCCGCCCGCCAAAACGATCTCCAATACCGGCGGCGCCTTTAGTTGCGACTTCAACCTCGATGGGCGCATTGACCTGCTCATCACCGATCCGGGCCTGCCCCGTGGTTTTGAGTTCTACTTGGGCGAGCCCGGCGGGAAGTTCAAGGTGGCCACCACGGAGGTGGGGCTGCAGCCGGGCCCCAACGATCATTTCTTCTCGCAGGTCGCCTTCGCCGATTTGGATGGCGACGGCTGGGTGGATCTGGTGACCAACGGCGGATCGGTGTACCGCAACGTGGAGGGCCGCCGGTTTGAAAACGTCACGCGCCAGTCCAACCTGCCGCAGTTGGCGAACCTGCCCAAGCAGTGGGACGCCACCAATTTCAGCGTGACCGATTATGACCGCGACGGGCAGGTGGATCTCTACATCAACCACACTGATTCCAGCCCGATGGAAGGATCGTGGATCGACGGCAAGATTGGCTCGAAGGTCGCCAACCAGCTCTTGCGCAACGTGGGCGGATGGCATTTTGACGATGTCACCGCCGCGACGGGCACCGACGGCGGCCACCGGTCCACCTTCGCCGCCGTGTGGCTGGATGCCGACAACAACCGGTGGCCCGACCTCTACGTCATCAACGAATATGGCAACGGTGTGCTCCTGTTGAACGAGGGCCGTGGAAAACCCTTCCGCTCGGTGAACCTCGCGGATTTTGCCTCCGACTTTGGTTCCATGGGACTCACGGCCGGCGACATCGACAACGACGGCCACATCGATCTCTACGTCGCCAGCATGTATTCCAAGGCCGGCACGCGCGTCTTTGGAAACCTGCGCGCCGACGCCTATCCGCCCGACGTGATGCAGAAGCTGCGCCGCATGGTGGCCGGCAGCCAGCTCTACCGCAATGCGGGCGGCCTCAAGTTCGAGCCGATGGGCGCGGCGTGGGACCTGCGATCTGTCGGCTGGGCCTACGCGCCCGCGCTGGTGGATCTGGACAACGACGGATTCCTGGATGTGCTCGCCACCGCGGGCTTCATCAGCCGCGACCGCAGCAAGCCCGACGGCTGACCCTGCCTCTGGCAGGCTGTCGTGTCACAGCCCTTTGACCGCGGATGCGAGGTGCCCGCGCCGGCCGGCGCCGGCGAACCCGATCCCACGCTCGGCGAACTCTGGGTGGGCAATCCGCTCATGATTTCCCAGCTGCACAACTTGAGCTGCTACGAGCGCAACCGCGCCTACCTCAATGTCGGCGGCAAAAACTTCGTGGATGCGAGCACCATCACCGGCACCGACAGCGACGGCGACGGCCGGGCGATTTTCGGGGCGGATCTCAACGACGATGGGCGCGAGGACATCGTGGTGCGCCAGGTGGGCGGTGGTCCGCTGCTGGTGTTCGAGAACCGCTTCCCCCAGAAAAGCTGGCTCAAGGTCAGCCTGCGAGGCAGGGAGAGCAACCGCCAGGGCATTGGCGCGCGGCTCATCGCACACGTGGGCACCCAGCGCATCGTGCGCGAGCTCTGGCCCATCAACACCTTCCACTCGCAGGCTCCGGCCTACGTCCAGTTCGGGCTTGGCAGCCAAACGCAGGTGGACGAGCTCACCATCCAGTGGCCCTCCGGCAAGGAGCAAAAGCTGGGGCCCATCCCCGCCAACCGTCACGTCCGCATCCTCGAAAGCGCAGCCGAGTTTGAAACGGTGACGCCCGGCCAGCCCTTCAAGCCCTGAACCCTAGCGGGCGGCTGCCAGACGCCGCAATTCCCCGACGCGCTCGGTCACGCGGTCGCGATCCAGCCGTTCCAAGAGTGGAATGATGACGCGTCGGCTGGTGCCCAGCGCCTCGCGCAGGTCGCTCGCCTTAGCCGGTCCGTGCGCGGCGAGAAACGCACCCACACGCCGTGACGCCTCCGCGAACGCCTCCGCACTCATCACGAGGTCGGCGCCCACGTCCACCGCCTCGCCCGTCTCCAGCAGGAACCGCAACGCGCGTATCGCCGCCGGATTGGATTCCAAGTCCTTCCGCGCGGGCGGCTCCAGCGGCCGGGCCAGAAGCTGGTCGCGACAGGACTGGGCGGGCGCCATCAGATCGGCCGGCAATGTTGGGCGGTGCGAAGAGCGCGCCAGCACCGTGCCCTGGCGTCTGAAGCCGCCGTCACGACAGAAGTCCTCCAGAAACGGCTCGGCCAGCTCCATTGCGGCAAAGTGGCGTCCCATAAGCTCGCGCACACGTCGCACGTCGAGCCCCGCCTCATCGGGATGCAAGCCGTGGTATTCATCCACCGCCCCCGCCACGGCCTGTGCGAGCGCCTGCAACCGTAGGGCATCGGCCCACCAATCGCCCAATGGCCGCACACGGCCCCCGGCCACCAGACACTCCACCGCACCCTTCACGGCCGCGTCAGAAAAAAGAGACTGCCGCAACAGCTGCGAGCGGTGCGCTGCGCCGTCGCGATCGAGAATCGCGGCCACCCACTGCGCTGGATCCTCTGGCGACTGCGCGCAGCGATCAAGACAACGCAGCCGCGCCGGCTCCCGGCAGCCGCGCCGTACGCCGGCGGGTTCGAGCACCAGCCCGCCGGCAAGCGTCGCGCTCTGCGATTGATTGCGAACCACAAACCGGTCACCGGCGAGCATGTACACCGGGTGTTCAAAGCGCAGCTGCGCCAGCGCGGTTTCCCCCGGCCCCAGCTTCGCCGATTGCAGCAGCACCAGCCGCGCGGGGTGACTGCCGCTGCCCTGATGCACCTGCACGCGGGTGTTGGTGTTGAGCACCCGCGTCCGGGGCGGCAGTCTTGGGGATCGCACCAGCAGCACTTCCACGATGTCGCTGGCCGCGCCCATCCCTGCGTGGACCAATTGGTCTCCCCGGTGCACATCATCGCAGGACACCTCGGACAGACCCAGCGCGGTGCGGGTGCCGGGCATCGCCTGGGACACCTCGCGGTTGTGCGACTGCAAAGATCGGATGCGCAGAGTGCGACCGGCGGGCTGCAGCACGACCGGCTCGCCCGTGCGCAGAGCGCCGCCAGCCAGCGTTCCGGTAACCACCGTGCCCATGCCGCGCACGGTGAACACGCGATCGACCGCCAGCCTCGGCCGGTCGGCTGACGACCGCGGGGGGAGCGCATCCAACACCCTCGCCAGTGCGCCCAGCAATTCCGGAAAACCCGCGCGCGTGACGGACGAGACCGGCACCAATTCCGCCGCGCTCAAGGCCGAACCCTCGAGCCGTTCACGGACGTCCTCGGCCGCCAGCGCCACATCCGCGTCATGCAGGTCGGCCTTGGTGATCGCCACCACGCCGCGCCTCACGCCGAGGTATTCGAGAATCTGCAGGTGCTCCTCGGTCTGCGGCATCCAGCCGTCGTCCGCCGCCACCACCAGCAAGGCGCAATCCACCGCGCCCATGCCGGCCACCATGTTTTTAACAAAATCTTCGTGGCCGGGCACATCCACGATGCCCACGCTGCAGGATCCGCCGGGCGCCTCGATGGGCAGGTGTGCGAAGCCCAAATCAATCGTGATGCCCCTCGCCTTTTCCTCGGGCAGCCGGTCCGGATCGGTGCCGGTCAACGCGCGCACGAGCGAACTCTTGCCATGATCCACATGGCCGGCCGTCGCCACGATGAAGTGGCGCAGACTCACGGCTCGCCAGCGGATTTCAGGCGGCGGAAGCGGAACTCCGCCTGAACTGGAACGGACTTGCCATCCACTTCCAGAAGCGGTGCGAAGAGGAAGTTGAAGGGGCCCGCGGCGGGGCTTGGCTGGATCTCAATGTCGCGGCCCGTGCTGATCTCGAACCGGTTGGCGGGGTGGTGCCCGAAGTAGTAGTCCGCCAGCGCGGGGAATCGGGCGGCCTCGCTGAGATCCACCGGCACCCAGTTGCCTCCGGCAAAGAATTCGGCCCAGCAATGATAGCCCTGAATGATGCCCTCGTCGCGGTCGGCGGGAATGGTGAGGCCAATGGCAAATCGCGCGGGGATTTCCAAGGCGCGGCACAGCGCGATAAAGTAGGCGTGAAAATCCGTGCAGTTGCCCGCGCAGACGCGCCGCGCGAAGACCGCGTCGCCGCGGCCCCAGCCCTCGCCGGACTTGTCGTAGCGCATCTGCTCCAGAACATGACGGTACAGTGCCCGCCCCCGGGCCAGATCGTCGCCCGCGCCCCGCGTGCATTCGCGCGCCAGCGTGATGAAGATCGCGTCGCGCGGAACCAACCGCTCCGGCCGCAGGTGCTCTTTCGCCAAGGCGGCGTCGCCGGCATGCGCCGCCTTCTCGCGGCGTTGCACCACATAGCGCGCCTCCAGCACCTGTCCCGATTCGCGCGGGCCCGCGCGCATCACCAGCACCTCATTGCCGTGCGCCGCATCGCGAGCCTGCCGCCAGGGCGCTGGCGCGGTGACAAGCTTGGATTCAAACCGCTGGAACGCGTCGGTACCGGCCAGCGGCAGCCACAGGGTTCCGGCCTGTTCCAGCGCGGGCACCTTCACACGCTGCGTCACTTCAAAGCGGTCGTTGCCCTGCACGATGGCTTTTTCCGCGCCGCCCACGGAGGCCGCGGCCAATGCCAGCGTCGCCGCCAGTCCCATGATGGAGTGGATCATAATTGGTTGGGTTCTGCCTCTGCTGTCACCGCGTGCCGAAACGCCGCGATGAGTTCGCGATCCTGCTCGGGAAGCACCGTGCGAAGGTCCACACGAAATCGTTGGCCCGCCACGTAGCCGATGATGGGTGTCGGAGCCTCGCGCATTCGCGCGGCCAGTTCCGCCGGCTCGCAGTCCACCGTCACCGATGGAATGCGCGCGCGCGGCAGTGTGCCTCCGCCCGCCTGCGCCGTGCCTTCGCCCACTCGCGCATGGAGGGGCAGCTCCCGCAGCGCCCGTACAATCCGTACCGCGCGACGCTTGAGCGACGCCAAGTCACAAGAGAGCATCGCCTGCACAGGGTTGGCAGCGTGATTTCCCGAAAGATGCTCCTCCACCGTGCCCTGCATCGCCGCCAGCACCAGCTTGTCGCAGCGAAGCGCGCGAAAAAAGGGCTCGCGCTTCAATGCGGCGACGTGCCGCGCCTTCCCGGCGATCACGCCTGCCTGCGGCCCGCCCAGCAGCTTGTCGCCGCTAAAACACACCAGCGCCGCGCCCTCTTTCAAAATTTCCGAAGGCGTGGGCTCGTGTTCACCCGCCCAAGAGTCGGTGGCGCAGGGCGCACCGCTGCCCAGATCGACCACCAGGGGCAGCCGCTTTCGGGCCGCCAGCGCCGCGAGTTCCCCCGCGCCGACCGATGCGACAAATCCCTCCATGAAGAAATTGCTCCGGTGCACTTGGAGCAACAATCCCGTGCGCGGCCCGATGGCGCCCGTGTAGTCAGCGAGCGTCGTGCGGTTGGTGGTGCCCACCTCGCGCATCACCGCCCCGCTGGCCGCCAGAATCTCCGGCACTCGAAAGCCGCCGCCAATCTGCACCAGCTCCCCGCGCGAGATGAGCACCTCCGGCTTTGCAGCCGTGAAGTGTCGCAACGCCAGAACGAGCGCGGCAGCGCCATTGTTGGTGAGGGCGGCCGCCTCGGCGCCGCACAGCAGCGCCAGAGCGCGCTCGACGTACGCGGCGCGCCCGGCGCGTTTGCCCTCCGAAAGGTCCATCTCCAGATTGCAGTAGCCGGCCGCGTCCTGAATCCCCTTGAGCGCCCCGGGCGAAAGGGGTGCGCGGCCGAGGTTGGTGTGGATGACGATGCCGGTGCCGTTAATGACGGGACGAATCCTCGTGCGGGCCGCATCGCGCAGCGCGCGCCTTACTCCGCGCACCGCATCTTCAAATTCAGGGACGGCGCGCAACAAACGAAGCCGCGCCAGTTCCCGGCGCACGATGTCCACGACCAAGGGCCGGGGCTGATCCAACGGGCCCAGCGCGCGGAGCACCTTGTCCACCGACGGCACGGCGCGGCGTTGGGTGGAGTCGGCTGTCATTGGACGAGGACGAGCGGATGTTGGGCCGGAACGATGCGGCCGATCGGTTCCAACTTAAGCCCGCAGGCCGACGCGGTCTTGAGAAAGGCGTTGACCTCGTGAGGCTCGACGGCGGCGAGGAGTCCGCCGCTGGTCTGGGGGTCGCACAGCAGCGCGCGCTGCGCGTCGGTGAGCGGCGAAATGTGGTGCCCGTAACTCTCCCAGTTGCGGTCCGCGCCACCCGGTGAGCAGTCGGCGGCGATGTAGCGGTCGGTGTTGGGCAGCCGCGGGACGCGCGCAAAATCCACGACGGCGCTGACACCACTGCCTTCGCACATCTCCACGAGATGCCCTAGCAGCCCGAAACCGGTGACATCTGTGAGGGCGCGCACGCCGGGGAGTTTCCCAAACGCAGCGCCGGCGTCGTTGAGCGTGGTCATCTGCCGCACAGCGCGGCCCACATCCTCGGGCTCGGCCAGTCCACGCTTCTGGGCGGTGGTGACCAGCCCGACGCCCAGCGGCTTGGTGAGGAACAACTGGCAGCCGGGCAGCGCGCGGTCGTTGCGCTTGAGGTGTTCGAGCGCGACGTCACCGGTGACCGCCAGGCCAAAAATGGGTTCGGGCGCATCGATGCTGTGGCCGCCGGCCAAGGGGATCCCGGCGTCGGCGCACGCAGCGCGGCTGCCATCCAGCACGCGCGCGGCCACCTCCGCGGGGAGTTTTGAGAGCGGCCAGCCCAGAATGGCGATGGCCAGGAGCGGCGCGCCGCCCATGGCGTACACATCGCTGATGGCATTGACCGACGCGATGCGGCCAAAGTCGAACGGGTCATCCACGATCGGCATGAAAAAATCCGTGGTGCTGATCACGGCGCGACCGCCCCCCATGTCGAACACCGCGGCGTCGTCCTTGGATTGATAGCCCACCACCAGCCGCGGATGCGGGGCGTTCACGCCGCTGCCCAGAATGCTCTCGAGCACCTTCGGCGAGATTTTGCAGCCACAGCCCGCACCGTGGCTGTACTGCGTGAGGCGGATGGGAGGGGTGTCACTCACGCGATGAGGAGGGAATGGCGGAGAGGGCAGGAATCGAACCTACCTCGGCCCGGCTAGCGGACCGACAACGGTTTTGAAGACCGCGGGGGCCACCAGGCACCCTCAACTCTCCGTGAAAGGCACTCGGACAGCCGTGAAATCGGAATGAAACAACGCCCGCCGCCTCAACGCATGGCCTGCACGGCGCGCACGACGGCATCCGGGTCGGGGAATCCGCCCGTGGCTTTCTTGGAATGGATCGATTGGCCATCCGCCGTGACCTCGAACACGCCGCCGCTGGAAGGAACCAGCCGGAGCGCGCCAAGGCGCAGCTTCAACTTCATGAGCTTCTCCGCCAAACTGGCGGCATGCGGCTCATAGTTTCAAGCAGCGCAGTATTCTATGGTGATTTCCTTGGGCATGACTCGCTGCAGGCGTTGTTTATTGGATGGGTGATGCTGGCTCAGCTAGGACTCTTTGGCCAGCCCGATTTTCCCAATCAAAGCACGCCTTCAGTTTCCAAAAAAAGAGCCGCCCGAAGGCGGCCCCTAGATTCAGTGCAAAAAAGCCCGGCCTACTTTGACTTGGCGGGGGCGGTCTTGTTGGCGTCTCCAGCCTTGGTCGATGACTTGCATCCGACCACGAGGAGTGCCGCTGCCAAAACCAGTAGGTATGTCAATTTGATGTTCATGGATATTCGCCCAACGGGTTGGTTGTTGAACGGCTTGGATTTAGACAGAAATGCGGGAGGCCTGTCAATAAGCTGTTTGCAACTTTGCTGCAGGCGAAATTCACGCCATCCACACCTCGCCTCCACGCTGGAGGGCACTACCGGTGGCGGGCATGCAACCCAAGCCTCACAGATGTCTTATGGCTTCTTGGCCTTGTCGCGTTCGTTGCCGATGAGGCCTCCCACTGCCGCGCCAGCTCCCGCGCCAAGCAGGGTGCTCTTGGTGTCCTTGCCAATAGCCTGGCCAGCCAAGGCGCCAATCCCTCCACCCAGCAACGCTCCCGTTCCCGTATCGGTTGCGCAACCCATGAACAAGCTAGAGGCCGTAAGAATCAACAGTGCGATTTTTTTCATGCTTCCTTTCGAATGACAATCCAGTCGAACGTTGGGCTGAGTGTAACGGCGAAGAACCGTTGCTTCAAGACCAAGTTTGGCCCGCGCTTAAAAAGGAACGAACCCCTTGGAAAACCTAGGCATCCCGCTGGCGTCAGGCTAGTCTGCCGCACATGCCATCCTCTCCCATGAACTCGTCACGCCGATCTTGGATCAAGGCCGCTGCGACGGCCGGGGCAACCGCAACGGCCATGGCTGCCACGAACCTCGCCGCGCAAGTGCCCGCATCAAAGGCCGATCCCAAGTTTCGCGTCAAGCAGGGGCGCATCCGCCAGTCGATCATGGGCTGGACCTACAACCCGATGCCGACACTGGAGCTGGCGCAGCACTGCAAGGACATCGGCCTCGTGGCGATGGAAGGGATCGCCGCCAAGGACTATCCGGCCGTGCGCAAGCTCGGGCTGGCGATCTCGCTCGTGAGCAGCCACGGTTTTGCGAAGGGGCCGTTCACGAATGCGAACCACGCGTTCTGCATCCAGAAGCTGCACGAGTCCATTGACCTTGCCGCCCAGGTGGGCTGTCCTGGCATCATCACCTTCACCGGAATGCGCGAGGCGGGCATCACCGACGCGCAGGGCGCGAAGAACTGTGTGGAGTGCTGGAAGCAGGTGATGGCACATGCCGAGGAGAAGAAGATCAATGTGTGCTTGGAACATCTGAACTCACGCGACGCCACGCACCCCATGAAGGGACACCCGGGTTACTTTGGCGACGATGTGGATTTCTGCGTGGAGCTGATTCGCCGCGTGGATTCTCCCCGCATGAAACTTCTCTTCGACATCTACCACGTGCAAATCATGAACGGCAACGTGATTGACCGCATTCGCCGATACAAGGACGTGATTGGCCACTATCACACCGCGGGCAATCCCGGGCGGGGCGAGCTCGACGAGTCGCAGGAGATCAACTATCCAGCCGTGATGAGGGCCATTTTGGAAACGGGCTACACTGGATTTGTGGCGCAGGAATTCATCCCCACTTGGCCGGACAAAGTGCTGGCACTACGTCATGCCGCGATGGTGTGCGACGTCTAGGCGCGGCTGTAAAGGCCGCCCACCCGGCCGCGAATTTGACACTTGGATGCAATCGGCCGACGGCGGCGCTTGGGGGCGGGAGCGGGAATGGTGGCGGATGCCGCGCCAAACGGTGCGGACTTGAGGACGAACCTCCCCTTGAGCGCCTGCGGCGGCCGCGCGTTCAGGGGAAAGAGTTTTCGGAACGCGTCCACCTGCGCGGTCGAGCAATGCACCTGCTCGGTCATCACCGTCCAGAGAACGCCCTCCGTGCAAGGCGGCGTGGTGAGTGAACCGTTGTAGCGGAAGTATCCGCGCGCAACAGGCAGCAGCTGCGCGGGATTGAGCCCCGCCTCGGTCGCCTTTGCCTTGCCGTCCTTTTCCGCAGGCATCTTGCTCCACACCTTGGTGATCAGCGGGTGTTCCGTGTCCCCCTGTTCGATGAGCACACCCACCACCGCCAGCCTGCCGTCCAGCACGTGCTTGTGCACCAAGTGCACTTCCAACGGCGCGAAGCGGCCCTTGATGGTGTGCTCGCTGGGCAGATGGAAATGGAACTGCAAAAGCTGGTAGGGTTGATCGTCAATGGTGGCAAAGTTTCCGGGCGCGCAGTTGGCCTGAATGGTGTGGCCGTTGTTGACGATTTCCATCGGGCCATCACTGTAGTAGAACCTGATTTCCGGCAGGCTCTCGCTGGCCAGCGCCGTGTCGGGATTGATGTCGATGGGTGATTGACGCAAGCCCTTCTCCGCCAATTCCACTCCCAATGCGCCCCACTTGGCCGGGCCATTCTCGTGTTCATAACCCCAATGCGGTGCCGCGCCATGGCCAGCGGCGTGAGCATCGTGGCCTGCCTTGCCAGCAGATTTTTCGCCGTGCTTTTCCGGTGCATGAGCCGGTGCAAGGGCTGGCGGATGGGCCGGTGCATGCCCGGCCGGCGAGGGCAGTGCAGGTGGCGCCTTGGGTGCGCCCGGTGCGGCGGCTTCGTGTGGGGCAGCGTGGTCGTCTGTCTTCTGATGGCCCGGCAAGGCGGGCGCCGTGTGCGAGGGCTCTTTCGCCGCGGCGGATGGCGCAGGGGCGGCATGTCCGGCGTCATGGCCGACCGCTGGGTTGGCGGCCGCAGCCACCAGCGGCTGGGGCAGATGCGACGCGGGCGACACCTTGAGCGTGCGCTCCAGAAAAACGTACCACAACGCCGCGGTGGCCAGTGCCGCAAGAAGCGACGGCACCCCCACGGTCATCAGCATCGCCTTGACGGGCGAGGGCGCCGTCGTTTGCTTCGCATGGTCAGTAGCCATAGGTATGGTGTCGGATGAATTGGGCGCCCACTTGAGCGGAATGTGCAGCACTACCCTGCTCGTTCCCCCCACCGATGTCAATGCGCCTGCCAAAACGGTTGCCAAAGCCCCACTCGCCGGGGAGACTGGCACGGTCTTGAGGACTCGATCCACCGGCAACTTCATCCTTCAACGAATCCCGTGCTGGTGCCTGGTGCTGGCGGTGCTGACGTCGGCTGGGGCGGCCGACGCGCGCAATCCCAAGTGGGCGCGGCCGCTCAAGCTGGAGGGTGCGCCGAACCTGCATCAGGTGACCGACGGCCTCTACCGCAGCGCGCAACCCACCGCCGAGGGTTTTCGCAACCTGAAGAAGCTGGGCGTGCGCACCGTGGTCAATTTGCGCGCCTTCCATTCCGACGTGGACGAGCTGGACAAGTCCGCGCTCAATTACGTGCCCATCCCCATGGTGGCGTGGTATCCGGAGGAGGAGGAGGTGATCCAGTTCCTGAAGCTGGCCACCAACCCCAAGCTTGCGCCCGTGGTGGTGCATTGCCAGCACGGGGCCGACCGCACGGGCACGCTCTGCGCTGTGTACCGCATCGTGGTGCAGGGATGGACCAAGGACGCCGCCATCGAGGAAATGCAGAAGGGCGGCTACGGTTTCCACGCGGTGTTCGTCAACCTGGAGCGGTACCTGCGCAAGCTGGATGTCGGGCGCATCCGCGCACGCGCCGGGTTGGCCCCGCCCCAATGAAGACTGGCGCGCGGGGGCGATTGCCGGCATTGTCCCTGCACAAGGGGATGCGATAATCCGGCGAGGAATTTCCCCGCGCCTTGTCACACCCCGTTTTTTATGCGCCCCATCGGTTCCATCGCCAATGAGCAGCACGCCCGCTGGTTTGGCGACTATCTCTACGTGCGCGGCATCGACAACGACATCGAGCCTGAGGAGGGCGCGTGGACCATCTGGATTCATGATGACCACCAGATTGAAGCCGGTGGAGCCGAGCTGGCCGCGTTCCTAAGAGAGCCTGACGCGCCGCGGTACCGCACCGAGGCCGCTCAGGCCGCCGCCCGGCGCCATGCCGCACAGGAAGATGAAGCCAAGGCTCGCGTGCGTCATGTGGATGTGCGCACGCAGCTCTTCACGGGCGCCTCTCACACGCCCTACGTCACCTACTTCCTGCTGGGAATCTGTGCGGTGATCAGCGTGCTCATCCTCACCGCAGAGCCCGAGCGTCAGGCCGAGGTGATGCGGCCCTTGCGCATCTCGGCGTACGATGTGCATTCCGCGCGCGACATCGGCTTTGCCGAAACCCTCAAAGCGCGCATGGAACTGGGGCTGCCCGAAATTCTTGGCCGGGAGATCAGCAAGGCCGACGGCGGGCAAACCAGGCTGGCGGGCGGCCAGGTTTGGCGGCTCATCACCCCCATCTTCATCCATTTCAGCCTCGCTCACATCCTGTTCAATTTCCTCGCGCTGCGCCAGCTGGGCGCGCTCATGGAGTGTCACACCGGCGCTGGGTTCATGATCGCCTTCGTCGGGGTCACCGCCCTCTTGAGCAATCTGGGCCAGTACATGGTTTCCGGCCCCGCCTTTGGCGGCATGTCCGGTGTCAACTACGCGCTCTTTGGCTACCTCTGGATCCGTGGCAGAAACGATCCGGGCTTTGGCGTCGAGCTTGATCAGGGAACGGTGTGGATGATGCTGGTGTGGTTTGTCCTCTGCTTCACCGGGCTCTTGGGCAACATCGCCAACACCGCGCATGGGCTGGGGCTGGCGGCGGGTGCCGGCTGGGGCTGGCTCCAGGCCCTGCGCGCGCGCTGACACACGCCCCCTCCCCACCCTGTCCGGCTACCGCGTCGAAGGCGGAGAGTTTGCGGGTTTGGGCAGCACGCGTGTGCGCTTTGCCCATGCGGCCCACATCGCTTCCATCTCGCGCGCCTTGTCGGGGCGCTGGTCAATGAGGTTCACCTGTTCCGTCCTGTCGGCCGCCATGTTGTAGAGCTCCCAAGCGCCCTTGTCGTGGCGGACGTTGGACACGAGCTTCCAGTCGCCCGAGCGCACGCCGCGGTTTCCCACGTGTTCCCAGTAGAGGGCGTCGCGATCCACGGGATGATCCTCGAAGGCGGGCATCAGGCTCCGGCCCTCCATGGGAATGATGTCCTGACCCTGGAATTTCGCGGGATAGGTGGCGTTGGCGGCCTCGACCAACGTGGGCATGAGGTCGATGACATGGCCGGGCTGTTCGCGCAGCTGCCCACCCGCCTCGACGCGCGCGGGCCATTGCACGATGAGCGGCGAGGCGATGCCGCCCTCGTGGTGGTCCTTCTTGAAATAGCGGAAGGGCGTGTTGGAAGCGTTGGCCCAGCACGCGCCATAGCTGGCGAAAGATTCCGCCGTGCCCAGCCGGGCGCCGGGGTTTCGTTCAAAACCGAAAAGGCCGGTCTCGTCGCACCCGCCGTTGTCGGCGAGGAACACCACGAGGGAGTTGCCCCGCAGCCCGGTGCGTTCCAGTTCCGCCAGCACGCGGCCAACGGCCTGGTCCATCACGTCCACCATGGCGGCATAGATGGCCATGCGCTCGTCCATCTCCTTGCGCCGGGCTTCGGGCAGGCTCTCCCACGCGGGCGCAGCCGGATGCCGCGGGCTCAGCGGCCAGCGCGCGTCCACCAGTTTCATGGCAATCTGCCGCTTGTAGCGCGCCTCGCGCAGCTTGTCCCAGCCCTGCCGGTAACTCCCGCGATACTTGGCCACTTGCACCTCGGGCGCGTGCAGCGGCCAGTGGGGCGCGGTGAAGGCGAGGTAGAGGAAGAAGGGTGTCTTTGTGCGCGCAGGGTCGTCGTGATGTTCGCGGATGAATCCGGCAGCCTGCTCGCCCAGAGCCGTGGTGTAGTAGTAGTCCTTGGGCAGACTTGCCGCCGCAACCAAGGCGTTGTCCTTCACGAGGGTGTTGGGGCCAAAGTAATTGCCCCCGCCGGCAATGGTGCCGTAGAAGCGCTGGAAGCCGCGCTGCATCGGCCACGCGTCCTTCGTGCGATTGCCGTCCATGTCGCCCTCGCGCACCAGATGCCACTTGCCGGCCATGTACGTGGAGTAGCCCGAGCCACGCAGCACCTCGGCCATGGTCACGCACTGCCGGTGCAGCTGTCCCTGATATCCGGGCTGGGCCGTGCGCTGCGTCATCAGCCCGACGCCCGCCTGGTGCGGATAGAGGCCCGTCATGAGCGCGGCGCGCGTGGGGCAGCATCGCGCCGTGTTGTAGAACTGGGTGAACCGAAGGCCGTTGGTCGCCATCTGGTTGAGATGGGGCGTCCGGATTTCGCCTCCGTAGCAGCCGATGTCGGAGAAGCCCAGATCATCGGCCATGATGAGCACGATGTTGGGGCGCGCCACGGGCGCATCCTCTGCGGGCAATGAGAGCCCCATCCCGCAGAACAAAATCAGGCCGCGCAAAGTCCATCGGTTCATGGAATGAATTGAACCAGCGCCCGCAGGCCGGCGCAAACCCGCAGTTGCTTTGGGGTTGACCCCGCCGGGCACCGGCGCAACCTTCGTAGGCATCCACATGAAAACCATCCCTTCCGTCCTGCTCTTCGTGCTTCTTGCGTGGCCCGCCGCCGCCGCACCCGTGAAAACCCTCAAGGTGGGCGAGAAGCCCGAGAGTGTCGCCAGAGGGTTTGGCGACAAGCTCTACATCACCATGATCAACGCCGATGAACCCGGCGATGGAGCCATCAACGTGCTCGAGGGCGACGAGTCCAAGGTCTTTGCCAAGGGGTTTAATGCGCCCAAAGGCCTGGCCTTTGTCGGCGGCTTTCTCGTCACGGCCGATGAAAAGACCGTGTGGAAGGTGGATGCCCAAGGCAAGGCCACGGTGCTGGCGGCCGAGAAGGACTTTCCGCAGCCCATCGAGTTTCTCAATGACGTCGCCGCCAGCCTGGATGGCAAGAGTGTGTACGTCACGGAGATGAGCAGCCCCAAGCCCTGGTTTGATCCCTCCGGCGAACGCAAGCTGTGGGCGCTGGACAGCGAGCAGGCCAAGGCGCTTGACGCCAAGGGTTGTGTTTACAGGATCACCCTCGAAGGCAAAATCTCGCTGGCTGTGCCGCCGGGCGACCGGCGCATGCTCGGCCCCAACGGGGTCACCGTCACCCGCGCCAAGGGCAAGGAGATGCTGGTGATGGGCGACTTTTTCACCGGCAATATTGTGAGCTATCTCGATGGCAAGATGGACGTGCTGGCCACGGGCCTGCGCGGCGCCGACGCCGTCGAGGTGGGAGAGGAAACCCTCTACGTCTCGAGCTGGCCGCTGGGCAAGGTCTGGGCGGTGGATCGCAAGACCAAGAAAGCCACCGTGCTGCGCGAAGGCATGACCACGGCGGCCGACTTTTACTTCGACCGCAAGGCGCGCCAACTCATCATCCCCGACATGCTCGAAGGCACGCTTACGTTTCTACCTCTCAAATAGCCCCACGCTGCTGCGCCCATGAAATCCAATCACCTTGCCAGACTGGCCGCCCTGTGGCTGGTGGCCACAATGGGCGCATCGGCTGCAACCGCCATCAAGGCCGCCCCGCCCACCGTCACACTCACCCGCGTACCCCAGAATGGAGTCCAGCCGCAGACGGCGGTGGACACCAATGGCACCGTGCACCTGGTCTTTCTGGCGGGCAAGGAACGCGCAAGTGACGTGTACTACGCCACGCGCCGCACGGCCGATCGGGAGTTCTCAAAGCCTGTACGCGTGAACCATCAGGCGGGCGGTGCCGTGGCGGCTGGCACCATTCGCGGCGCTCAACTGGCGCTGGGTGGAGATGGCGGCGTGCATGTTTTGTGGAACGGGTCGCGATCGCCCGACGGCGGACACGAACATACGCCCCTGTGGTACTCGCGTCGTGAACCCGGCGGGCGGTTCGAGCCGGAACGAAATCTCATGACCCGCACCCGCATGCTCGACGGCGGCGGATCCATCGCCGCCGATGCCCGGGGCAATGTGTACGCCGTGTGGCACGCGGCACCGGCCGCCGAACCCCCCGGCAAGGGGGGAGGCGAATCGGCGCGCGGCGTGTACGTCGCCGCCTCGGGCGATGGGGGCAGGACGTTCGCGCGCGAGGAGCGCATCAGCTCGCTTCCCGGCACCTGCGGGTGCTGCGGGCTCAAGTCGTTTACGGACACGGACGGGCGCCTGCATACGCTCTACCGCGGCGCCAGCACGCTGACTCAGCGCGACATGCTTCATCTGATTGGCACGCGCCCGGGCGAATCGGCCACGGCCAATGTCAGCGCGTGGCGCATCGGCACCTGTCCCATGAGCAGCGCGGCTTTTGTGCAGACGCCCTCGGGCGTCGTGGGCGCATGGGAGACGGAGAACCGCGTCAGCTTTGCCCGGCTGGGCACCGGCGGCAAGGCAGCGCCCAAACCCGTGTCGATGCCCGGCGCGGCGCGTCAACGGCATCCGGCATTGGCGACGAACGCCGGCGGCTGGGTGCTGGTGGTCTGGAGCGAGAACACGGGCTGGCAGCGCGGAGGCGAAGTCGCCTGGCAGGTGTTTGACAAGGACGGCGCGGCGGGCCCGTCGGGGCGCAAGCCCGGAGTGCCTGTGTGGGGATTTGCCGCGGCGCATGCGCTGCCGCAGGGCGGATTTGAAATCCTCTACTGAGGAAGCACGGGCGCATCCACCACCCGCGAGTTGGAGAGGGCGTTGCCGAAGCGCTCGAAGTCCTTAAAAGTCCAGACCACCTTCTTGGCGCGGGTGACCTCGATCATCTGCGGATGATCCGGCCCGGCGTGGCAGTTGCCCAACACCAGATTGCCCCCGGGCAGTTCCTGCAGGGTCGTGACCCACGCCAGAGTAATGCCGGGAAGATCACGCTGGCCCAGCTTCCAGACGATTTCCTTGGCCGGCGTGACTTCCAGCACGCTGTGCCCGTTGCCCGTGGCGATGAGCGTGTTGCCATTGGAACGGCGCAGCGCGCAGAAGGCCTGATTGCCAAACGCCTCGGGTCCGTGGCCGCCCTTGCGCGCCTGGCCAAAGAGCGGCACGTCGTACTCCCACACCACCTTGCCATCGGGGTCGTACTCGCGGATGGCGCCGTCGGCCTCGTGACTCACCAGATAGTGGCCGTTGTCCAGCTTGCGCGCCAGCCGCGTGTCACTGTGGGCATTGGGATGGTTGACCTTCAAGGCCACCTTCTTGAGCACGCGCCCCTCCCGGTCCACTTCCAGAATCCGCGCCGGCCCGCTCTCGACAATCATCGTCACCCCATCGGCCAGCCGCTGGAACGCGTGGACCTCGACGCGGCGGCCTGCGTTGCCATTGGCCTGCGCGGCATCGTAGCTCCAAACCACGGGCTTGTCGCCCGCGCGGGGATCCACCTCAACCAGCCGCGTCCACGAGGTCTGGAACAGGACATGGCCGTTGGGGAGCAGATGCAGATCGTGCAGATTGCCGATGGGATGCTCCCACTGCGTCCTGCCGTCCTCACCAATGAGGGCGATGCGCCGCTTGGAGGCGTCTGCGGCGAGGATGCGATGGCGGATGGGCTCCGCCGCGGCGGCAGCAAGCATGGCCGCGCCCTGCCCCATCAGCGCGACGCCAGCTTTAAGAAAACGCCGCCGCGTCATGCAATGAGTTGGTCGATGGGTTCGGCGCCCTCCACTCCCACGAGGCGCTGGTCGAGGCCACCGTGGAAGAACGAGAGCTTGTTGGGATCCAGCCCCAGTTGGTGCAGCACCGTGGCGTGGATGCGTCGCACGTGCAGCCGGTCTTCCACCGCAAAGTTTCCCATCTCGTCGGTCTGGCCCAAGCTGACGCCTCCCGGAATGCCTCCACCGGCCAGCCACATGGTGAATCCGTAGGCGTTGTGGTCGCGCCCGGTGCCCTGCGCATATTCCGCCGTGGGCTGCCGACCAAACTCGCCGCCCCAGATGATGAGCGTGCTGTCCAAAAGTCCGCGCTGCTTGAGGTCGCGGATGAGCCCGGCAATGGGCTTGTCGGTGTTGCCGGCGTGCTTGGTGTGGTTCTTGACGATGTCGCTGTGGGCGTCCCAGTTGTCGTCGTTATGCGCGCCCCCGGAATAGATCTGAATGCAACGCACACCCCGCTCTACCAGCCGCCGGGCAAGCAGGCACTTGCGGCCAAAGTCGGCCGTTTGCGGCTGGTCCAGCCCGTAGAGATCGCGGGTGGTGGGGCTCTCCTTGGACAGATCGACGGCCTCGGGCGCGTGCTGCTGCATGCGGTAGGCCAGTTCGTAGCTGGCGATGCGCGCCGCCAGCTCGGAGTTGTCCGAATGGCCCGCCATGTGCGCTTCATTCTTTTCGCGCAGCCTGTCCAGCAGCCCGCGCTGCGCCTCCCGTGACATTCCCGGCGGCAGATCCAGATCGTGAATCGGCGTGCCATCCGCGCGGATCACCACGCCCTGATAGGCCGCAGGCATATAGCCGCACGACCAGTTCTTGGGGCCGTTGATGGGGCCGCCGGTCTTGTCCAGCATCACGACGAAGCCGGGGAAATTCTCGTTCTCGCTGCCCAACCCGTAGGAAACCCACGAACCCAGACACGGGCTGCCGCTCAGCAGCCGGCCGCTGTTCATCATCAGCAGACCCGAGCCGTGGATGGGCGACTCGGCGTACATCGAATGGACAAAGGCGATGTCGTCGGCACAGCGGCCCAGATGCGGGAAGAGGTCGCTCACCATCTTGCCGCTCTGTCCATAGGGCTTGAACTGCCACTTGGGGCCCACCACACGCCCGACATTCTTATGGCCGCCGCGGCCAAAGGTTTTTACGGCGATGGTTTTGCCATCGAGCGGGTAGAGCTTGGGCTTGTGATCGAAGGTGTCCACCTGACTGGGGCCACCGTACATGAAGAGGTAAATGACGCTCCGGGCCTTGGGCAGGGTGTGAGGCTTGCGCGGGGTCATCGGATTGGCGTAGGCCGATTTCCCATCCGCCGCCACAGCCTGCCGCGCGAAAAACGCGTCGCCCAACAAAGCCGACAGCCCCACGGCACCAAAGCCGCCGCCGGCTTCCCACAGAAATTCGCGGCGGGTGCGTCCGCAGAATGAGCCTGAGCCGTGGTGTTTCATGAGTCCAAGCCGTCCTATTCGAGGTACACGAATTCGTTGGTGTTGAGTGTCAAGAGACAATACTGGCGCAGAGCTTCCAACGCCGAGGCCCCCGGCCGCCCCGTGGCCATTTCCAGAAAGGCCAAATCCTTTGACACCTCGCCGGGCGTTGGATCACGCCCCGTGGTGAGCCGGATGGCGCGCCGCACCTGACGGGCGATCTCGCCGGGATGCTCGCGCTGCAACCGCTCGGCCATGGCGCGCGCCATCTCGTTGGCGAAGGTGCCATTGAGCATGCCCAGCGACTGCGTGGGCACCACCGTCGTGTAGCGCACCGCGCAGCTCGAATCAGTGTCGGCCATGTCGTGCTGGCTTAAAATCGGCACGAGCAAAGACCGCTTCACGTGCACGTACACACTGCGGCGGTCGGCTTCCGTGCCCGTCGTGGTGGGCCATCCCTGGCCGGGCACCGACTGCCCTGCCAGCACCTCCCTGGGAATCGGAGGATGAATGCTCGGCCCTCCAGCCTTGAGATTGAGCCTGCCCGACACCATCAGCAGCGAGTCGCGCAATTCCTCGGCCGTGAGCCGGCGCATCGGGAACCGGCTGAGCCATTGGTTGGAGGCATCCCGCGCAAGCGCGGCCGCATCGGCCTGCGCGGACATCCGGTAGACGCTGGAGAGCAGCAGCAGCCGGTGCATGCGCTTGGCGCGCCACGCTGCCGCATCGCGATCCTGCGGGCCCACCCGCCATGTAGGTTGCACCAGCTCCGACGCCAGCCAGTCGAGCAACTCTGGATGCGTCGGCAGCGTGCCGAATTTTCCAAAGTCGTTCGCGCTGGCCACGATGCCGCGCCCAAAATGAAACTGCCAGAGCCGGTTGGCCCACACGCGGGGGGTGAGCGAGTGGGCCGGCGAACTCATCCAGTCGGCCAGCACCGTGCGACGGCCGCTGCTTTGCGCGCCGGGCCCTGCGGGCGTCAACACGGGCGCGGGCACGCCCAACACCTCCGGGTAGCCCGGCTGCACCGGCGCGCCCGGCGCATGCGCGTTGCCGCGAATGAGCACGTGCTGCTGTGGCGGATTCACCTCGCAACGGTTGACCGAGAGTGCGAGCTCGCGTTGGGGCGGGGCGGGCACCTTCCCCAAGGCTTCGCGCTCGGCCTTCAGCTTGGCGTAGGCGGCCGACTGCTCGGGTGTAAAAAACTTCCCCAGCTTGGCCACGACCTGCGGCCGGTCGATGCCCTCGGCGGCGCGCTGGTCCTCGGCGGGCATTTTTTTGATGGCAGCATCCTCTATCCTCTCCATCTCCCGTGCGACTTCCGCGGTGCGGCGTTCGCGCGCCTTGAGGGCGGCCTCGTACTGGGCGCGCAACGCGCGCGGCGAGATGTCGGTGAGGTTGCTGCCCGAGGAAACGTTGCGCGAATTGCTGTAGCGGGGCACGTCGCGAAAGAAGGCGACCAGCTTGTAGTAGTCGGCCTGGGTGATGGGGTCAATCTTGTGGTCGTGGCAGCGGGCGCAGTTCACCGTCATGGCCAGGAACACCTGCGCGGTGGTGGCGACGATGTCATCATACTCTTCGTAGCGCGCCTGCAGGGGATCGGCGGGCTCGTCGTCCCACACACCCAGCCGCAGATAGCCCGTGGCGATGACGGCGTCGGCGAGTTCCGCGTCAGTCCGTTCACTGGAGGGCTCCCACTGGCGCGCCAGCTCGTCTCCGGCAAGCTGCTCGCGCAGGAAGCGGTCGAAGGGCTTGTCGGTGTTAAAGCTCTTGATGACGTAGTCGCGGTAGCGCCACGCAAAGGGCTTGGGCCCGTCCCGCTCGTAGCCGTTGGTTTCGGCATAGCGCACCAGATCCAGCCAGTGCCTGCCCCACTTCTCGCCGTAGTGGGGCGACAGGAGCAGGCGGTCCACCACCTTTTCGTAGGCGGCTGGATTCGCGTCGTTCACAAAGGCATCCACTTCCTCCGGCGAAGGCGGCAGCCCGGTGAGGTCGTAGGTGACACGGCGGATGAGCGCGAGTTTTGCGGCCGCCGGTGCAGGCGCCAACCCGGCGGCTTCGAGCTTGGAAAGGATGAACGCATCCACCGGCGTGCGAACCCATGCGGAGTTCCTTACCGGAGGAATCGGCGGCCGGCGCAGGGGCTGGTAGGCCCAGTACTGGCGCGACTCGGCCGTGACCTTGCCGCCCGTGGTGCGCGTGGTGGGGGCAGGCGCGGGCGGTTGGTCGCCCTCCGGCCACGGCGCCCCGGCCATGACCCACCGGGTGAGAATCTCGATCTGGCCTTGAGGCAGCTTGCCCGAGGGTGGCATCTGATGCCGGTCATCCCGGTACGAAATCATGGCCAGAAGCTGGCTCTTTGCCGGCTCGGCGAGGTTCACGGCCGGCCCAGAGTCGCCGCCCTTAAGCAGCGCAGCACGGCTGGTAAGACGCAAACCTGCCTTGAGTTTTTCCCCTTCGCCGTGGCACTTGAAGCAGTGCTGCCGAAGCAGCGGTTGCACTTGCCCGATAAGCGCGTCCGGCGCCTCGGCCGCTGTCAGGCTCAAGGCGTTTCCCAGCGCAAGCGCAAGCGTTGTGGCGCGTAACCCCATGACTGGGGGCCAGTCTATCGCGTGCATGCCGCCGCTGCCAGCAAAAACACCGGCCGCTGGCATCGCGGCGCGGTGTCGGGTAGGCTCTCCCGCGCCAATGAACGAACCCGGACTGGATTTGGTGAAGCTGCTCGCGCCCGAATGCATCCATCTGAATCTCGAAGGCGCAGGGGCCGACGCGGTGTTGGAGGAACTGGTGGCGCGGGTGCCCGGTCTGGGCGCCCCGGAGCGCAGCCAACTGGTGGCGGCACTGCGGGCACGCGAGGCCATGCACAGCACGGGAGTGGGCGATGGCGTGGCCTTGCCGCACACACGAGACGCACTGAGTGATGCGTCCAGAGCGCTGATGGTGGTGATGGGGCGGCATCTGGCGGGGGTGGACTTCCGTGCCGTCGACTCAAGGCCGGTGCACCTTTTTTTCCTCATCCTTGCAACCAACCTCAAGGAGCACCTGGCGCTCTTGGCGCGACTAAGCCGGATGCTCCGCCGCCCGGCGGTGCGCAAGGCGCTGATGGCAGCGGCCGATCCTGCGGCGGTGGTCGAGGTGATCGCGCGCGCGCAGGCCCAGCGCTAGGCGGGCCCTCAGGAGGAGTAGATCACCAGGCGGATCCCCTCGGGCAGATTGCGCGCCACTTCATTGACGACGTCGCCACGCAGCAGGTTGACCAGGCTGCTCCGCGAGGGGCTCCCCAGAATCAGCGTGTCGATGCCGTAGGTGGCGGCGACATCGAGGATGGTGCCGGCGGCATTCTCGCTCACGGCATAGAGCGGCAGCACCGGAACCTCGTTGCGTTTGCCGTTCTCGACCATGGTGGTCATGATCGCCACGGCGCGCGGGTCATCCTCCCAACGCGGACGGCCCGGCTTGGCCAGCGTGCCGGGCAGGTTCACCTTGAGTTCCTTGATGTGCAGCACGAAGAGGGTGGCCTTGCGCAGGCGCGCCTCCTCCATGGCAAATTCCAGCACGGGCGTCACGCCGGTGGCGGCCACCAGCAGCGCCTTGCCTTCCTCCACGTTGAGGTTAAACGTGCGCGTCGGGTCGGGCGCCAAGACGGCCGCGACCGATTCGTCCACCGTGACGGTGCGCAGTCCCGCGGAGCGCTGCGACCACGCGCGCAGGGCGAATCCCAGACTGACGACGATGAGGGTGAAATAAAGCGCGTCGGGCTTGGTCTTGGCGATGGTCAGTTCCACCGCAAAGAGCGTCACGAAGGTGAGGCCCATGATGCCGCGTTCCAGCGTGTTGATCTTCAGGTTGCGATTGAAGGTGCAGGAACCCAGATTCACCGCGATGGCCCCCACAACACCAATGGCGTAGAGGCCCGCCAGCATTTCCAGCCCGTGCTCAGCCTTGCCAAACAGTGTCAACACCAGCACTCCCACCGGCAGGACGATGGCTAAGATCATCGGCAGCCACGGCACGCCGAAGGAATTGAGGCGCGTGAAGGAGTGCGGCATCTCCTCATCGCGCGCCAGCATGTAGAAGAGGCCGATCAACGAGGCGATGGCGGTGTTGACGGCACTGACCAGCAAGAGCCCGACGATGATGCCGACCACGATGCCGGCCCAGCGCGCGAGAAAGTCAATCCCCAGATGCAGGCGCGTATATTCCTCGGCCATCAGGCGCAGCACGTTTTCGTAGTTGGCCTTGATTTGCTCCATCAACTCCGGGTTCTTGGGCAAGGCCAGCAGGGCCAGCCCCAGAAGCGAGGTGCCCAGCACCACTTCCACCCCCACCGGAAAGATGGCCCTCAAAGTCGTCTGCCCAACCTTGGGTTTGTCGGGGGTGGATCCCGGATCGAGCTTCATCACGCCCGTCAGATTGGCAATGGCTTCCACGCCGCTCAGCGCAAGAATGGCGCCACAAAAAGCGATCCATGCATCCGAAAACGGGATTTGCCCCAAGGGCTCGGAATGCTTGATGCCATCGAGCAGGTAGGGCGCACTCATGGCCACGAGTGCCACCACCACAATCACCATCGGCACGGCCAGCATCACCGCCATGCTGCCCATGTGTTTGGGCCCAAAGAAATTGAGCCCGCCAATGAGCGCCATTAACCCCATCGTTGCGTAGGCCAGATGCCCCTTGGCCACGCCAAAATAGCTCATGGCAGACCAGCCGCTGAGCGCGGCCGTGACGGTGAAATTGGCCATCAAGAGGAGCGCGCCCAGGAGCGCGAAGAAGCGGCTTTGCTCACGCGCGGCAGAGTAAACGCCGCCGCCGTCGGGGAAGGCGCGGCAGACGATGAGGTAGTTGTACCCCACCAAGGCCGTCAACAAGCAGACCGCCAGAATGATGGGAAGGCACTTGTAGCCCCAGATTCCAGCACCCAGCGGCGCGGCAAAGGCCAGCCCGATGACGTAGGCTTTGCTGGTGCCCCAGTCGCCGTACAGCAAAGCTGCGGCCCGTTGCCAGTCCAGATTGCGGGGGCGATGAACCCCAGATCCGTCTGATCCCTCGATCATCGCAATCCTCCCGGCCGCATTTGCCGATGAGCGTTAAGCCATCATGGGGTCGAAGTCAACGTGCATTGGTTGCACACCGATAGAACCAGTTAAAGACCAGAGAGTTGCCAAGATTGTGACCTAAGCCATCCGCCTTCAATCCTGCGCTTGGGGGATGGGAAAAGGCAGGAACTTCACACAGACCGGCTGGGTAATCTTGATGGAATGCCCGGTGGGGGAAAGCTTGCCGGTCGCCGCGTTGATGCGAAAGGTGTGCATGTCGCCCGAAGATTGGTTTGCCGCGATCAAGTATTGGCCAGTGGGGTCCAGCCCGAAGTTACGCGGCGTCTTTCCCAAAGTGGGCTGGTTTTGCACGGCTGTCAGCTTGCCGGTTGCTTGGTCGATGGCAAAGACGGCAATGCTGTCGTGCCCCCGGTTGGAGCCATAAAGGAACTTGCCGCTGGGATGCACCTGCACCTCGGCGGTGGAATCTCCCGCCTGCTTGGGACGCGGGAGCGTGTCGATGGTCTGCAACGAGGTGAGCGTGCCCTTCTTTTCATCCCAGGCAAATGCCGTCACCGACATGGCGCTCTCGTTGATGACATAGGCAAATCGCCCGCCGGGATGGAATGCAAAATGCCGCGGAGCCGCGCCCACTGGCAACACGGCGGCACCGGCACTGGCAAGCCCGCCCTTAGCCACGTCCAGCGTGTAAACAAACACGCGATCCAGCCCCGCATCAGCCGCCGCCGCGAAGCCGCCACCGGGCGAGACATTGATGGAATGCGCCAGCGCGCGCCGCGGCTTGTCGGTGTCGCCGGGAAGCGCGTGCTTGGAGGACGCCGTGGCGGCCGAGAGCCGGCCGTCCTTGCCCAGAGGCAGGCAGGCGACATTGCCCCCGCCGTAGTTCGCCACGAGGACGTTCTTTCCGGCCTTGTCCACCACCAGATGGCAGGGCCCGGAGCCGGTGCTGGGCTGCTGATTGAGCAGCGTCAACGCCCCGGTTTTGGGATCAATGGAATAGGCGCTGACGCCGCCCGCGGGCTTGCCTTCGAAATCGCTGATTTCATTGACCGAGTAGAGGAAGCGCAGGCTCGGATGCACCGCCAGAAAAGAGGGACTGCGGATGCCGCCCAGCACGCCCTTGGGCTCAAGCTTGCCCGTGGCCAAGTCGAGCGTAAGCCAGGGGATTCCCTGCTCGGGAGTCCGGGCGTACGTGCCCACATACACCAAGAGCTCCTTCGGGGGGGCCGCGTCGAGCCGGAGGGCCGCACAAGCTGCACCCAAGGCGAGCCAACGCAAGAGAGGGAGGGGTCGTTGCATGGTGGGGATTGTGCCGCACGCCCAAGCCTCTGGCAATTATTCCAGACAAAAAAACACCGCAGGGACGCTTCCCCCTGTGCAAGGCGGCCCGAGGTGGCATACTACTGGCCAGACATGGAAAGGGGAGAAAGGGTATCCAGCCAGCCCACATGGGCGCAGTGGCTGGAGGGGCGTGGGGCGCAATTGCTGCTCTTCGCCCGCACCCAAACCCGGAACGACGCCGATGCGGAGGATGTCGTGCAGGAAACCTTGGCGGAACTTTTCAGAAAATCACCGGTGGCACCACCGCCGTTGCCGGTGGTGTACGCCACGGTGCGGCGGCGTGCCATCGATCTGGGCCGCTCCACCAACCGGCGACTGGCCCGCGAAGAGGCGGCCACCGAAGGCCAGAGCACCACTTGCTGGTTTGACGATTCTTTGGAGCAACGAGAACGCGCACAGCTTCTCGATGCCGCGCTGCGGCGATTGCCCGCAAATCAACGCGAGGTGGTGACGCTCAAGTTGTGGGGCGATCTCACCTTTGCGCAAATCGCCGAGACGCTCGACATTCCAATCAACACGGCCGCGTCGCGCTATCGCTACGGTCTGGCGTTTCTGCGACAACACGTGCCCCTGGAGCACCCATGAGCCACGACCCGGAGATGGATCCTGAGATGGAGCGCCTGCTGCGCGCCCTGCGGCCCGCGCCGCCAAGCCGCGAGATCCAGAGGCGCTGGGCGCGTGTCCTGGCGCATCCCCCGGCGCGTGCCATGGCTCGGTGGCCGCTGGTGCTCCCGGTGGTGGCCACGGCCCTCGTGGCAGCGCTGCTCATCCTCTGGCCAGAGCGCCCGGATAAACGCCCCGATGCCCTGCCCGTTCTTTCACGTGACGCGGGCGCCATCACGCCCCTCACCGCGCCCGACCGCACGCTTCACGCCACACAGATTGAAAATCGTGTTGTCGATGCGTACGAGGAAGGTCCTGTGCAGATGGTGGACGACGTTGCCTTCAGGCCCGTCCGCGTCCACCTCATTGACACCCTCACCTGGGAAGGCGCAGACGGCGTGACCCGCGCCAGTTACCTGGCTCCGCGCGAGGAACACTTGCTCTTGCCCATTCCCACCTACTAACGCTCTCACAACCCTCAAACCCCTCCATCGAACCAAACACCATAAGGAGACCACTGATGAAAACCGCAAGTCGTAGATTGCTTCCCACCGTCGGCGCGTTGGCGCTGGCCTTGACGGCGTTGGCCGATGAGCCTGCACCCAAGGCCACGGACGAGTCCGCAACGGCGAAAGCCAAGCCCGCCAAGGAGTCTGCCTATCTTGGCGTGGGGTTGGCGGAGCTGCCTGAGCTTTTGCGCGAGCACCTGAACCTGCCAGAAGGCGTGGGAATCGCCATCACGCACGTCGCCAAGGGCAGTCCCGCGGAGGCGGCGGGCTTGCAGGCCAGGGACATCCTGACGGCGCTTGATGATCAGACCATCGTCAATGCTGCACAACTGCGCACGCTCATCACCACCAAGGGGATCGGCAGGGAAATCACGCTGGGCCTGCTGCGAAAGGGCAAAGAGCAGAAGCTCAAGGCCACGCTCGCCAAGGGCACCGAGGAGTGGCAGCAAGCCCAGAACGCGCCCAAGCCACTGCAATTGCGCCAGGGTCAGTGGACTCCCCTGCCCGCCCCCAACCTGGGCGATGGCTTGGGCAGGGGGTTTGGATTCGGGGGGGCACTCAAGCCCGAGCAGCTTCAGGAGCTCTTACGCAATTTCAATGGCGAGGGACTGCCGGAGGATCTGCAGAAGCAGCTGCGCGAAGGCAAGCTTGGTGGCGGGCTTTTCTTCTTCGGCGGCCCGGGCAAGGGATTGGACTTCCCATTCCCAGCCAAGGGTGGGATTGAGGCGTACAGCATCCAGTCCAACACCTCCACACTCAGCGACAACACCGGCACCTACAAACTTTCGCAGAAGGAGGGCAAGCAACACTTCAATGCGAAGGACAAGGACGGCAATGAACTCTTTGATGGCATCGTGGACGAGAAATCGCGCAACCAGTTGCCCGAACCGCTGCTGAAGAAGCTCGAACAACTGGAGCGAATCGGCAAGTCGGGCGGCAAGCTCAAGTTTGGCGGTCTGGGCTTGGACATCGAGGGTGAGATCGACATCGCGCCAGCCAAGCCGAAGGCCGGAAAGAACCCGGCTGAAAAAAACCTGCCCAAGAAAGAATAGCCGGCGGAGTGTTCTGGCCCATCCATTCAAAACAGAAGCGGCGGGTTTCCCCGCCGCTTCCTTATTGGCACCAACAACAAACCCCTACTTCACAACCAAGACACAATTCTGGGATCCAAACGGGTTGCCCACGTGCGACTGGCACAGGGGGTCGTCCTCCCAATCGCCATCGACCCGGTAACGGTACTGGTACTGGTGCCCACCCGGCAGTGAGACCTTGGCACGCCACAAGCCTTCCTTGTTTTGGCGCAACTGAATGGGGTGGGCGTCCCACTCGGTGAAATCTCCAAGCAACAAGACCTCGCGCGGATGGGAGGCATGGGGACGGAATTCAAACGAGACCTGACACTTGCCGTTAGTTGTCATAAGCCTGAGAGGGTCTGTATGAAACTAAACCATGTGCCCAAGGCTGGAATCAAAACTTGTCCACAAATTATTCGCTGACCCCCTATTCCAGCCTGGTCACGCCGGGGATGGCGATGGGCGCTTCGGGCGCCGCACCCCACTCGTATCTCTCCGGCCCCAGATGTTCCTTGGACTGGAGTGCCTGTTCCCAAGTCACCTGCTGGCCGGTGTACGTCGCCATACGACCCATGATAGCCAGCAGCGTACTCTTGGCCATGTACTCTCCGTTGTTGATCGGCCGCCCCGACCGGATGGCGGCAAAGAGCTCGTCATGTTCGGTCTGGTAGATGTTGTTGTCCGCGCCCTCGTACACCCATCGGGGCTTGCCGGCCGCGTCGATCGTCAGCCCTCCCTTGCGTTCATTGAGGTTGGCGCGCCCCATGCTGCCCACGACCTGCGCGCTCATGTCGCTCTTGCACCCCTGCATCTGCCGCGTGTTGGACACCATCCGCGCACCATTCGCGTACTCGTACACCACGCTGTGGTGGTCAAAGATGTTGCCATACTGGGGGCCGGTGCGCACCTGGCGCCCGCCCATGCCGATGGCGCGCACCGGATAGCCGCGCATCACCCACGCGCCGACATCGAGGTAGTGCACGTGCTGCTCCACGTTGAAGTCGCCCGAGAGCCATGTGTAGTAGTACCAGTTGCGCATCTGGTCGTGCATGTCAGTCCATTCGGCCTGACGCGCCTTGTGCCAGATGGTGCCGCGATAATCGTTGGCAAAAAGCGTGTGTACCTCCCCCAACGCCCCGCCGTGGATGCGTCCCACGAGTTCTCCAAACCCCTTGGAGAATCGCAGGCACAGGCCCGACACCACATTGAGCCTCTTTTTGGCTGCGGCCTCGCAGGTGGCCAGCACCGATCGCACGCCCGGCCCGTCCACCGCCACGGGCTTCTCCGCAAACACATGCTTGCCCGCCTTCACCGCCGCGGCCAGCTGCGCCGGCCGGAAGTGCGGCGGCGTACATAGCAGCACCACATCCACGTCTGCCGCCAGGAGCTGGTCGCAAGCCTGCCATCCCACGAACTGCCGTTCGCGCGGCACGTCGATTTTCTGCGCCAGACCTTCGCCGGTCTGAAGGGTGCGCAGGCTGCTCTCCAGCCGGTCGCCAAACACATCGGCCATCGCCACCAGACGCGCGTGCGCGTCTGCGCGCAGGGCCTGCGATGCCGCGCCGGTACCACGCCCGCCGCAGCCCACCAAGCCCACGCGGATCACCTCGGGCCCGGCAGCATGCACGGCGAAGGGCAGCGTCGCAGCGGCTGCCGCGGTGTGGTGGAGAAAGGCTCTGCGGCTGGATGGTTTCATGGCGCCTTCAAGGGTTGGAGGGTCCAGTTTCTGAAAAACACTTCGTGCCCCTCGTTCTGCAAGAGCACCCTGCCGGCTGCCGGCGACACCTGCTCGGCCTCGTTCACCGTGTGCCCGTTGATTTTCACCGTGACGCGGCGGCCCAGACAAATGCATTCCACACGCGTCCATTCACCCAGCGGGCTGGCCAGATCATCGCGACCGCGTGTGTCGAGCCACTCGGCGAAGAAGGGCTGGTGGCGCGACCACCAGAATTGCCTGCCTGAGTACGGCGTCAACGAACCCTGCGCGTCCCAGCGCGTGTGCCGGTCCTCAGCCATGCGCGTGCGGCAGGCGAAGTCGAGCTTGGGTTCCTTCGCGCCCCGGATGGCAATGAGGTCGCCTTCGCATCCCTGTGCCAGTTGCACTTCCAGAGACGCCATCCACACGCCGCCGACGGCTCCGTGGGCACCAGCACCGTGCAAGAGCACGCCCGAATTGCGGACGTAGGGCCCACCGTCCGTGCGCGTCCCCCAGCGGTATTCCAGCGACAAGTGGTAATTGGAGAACGCCTGCCGCGTGGCGAGGTATCCGCGGTCTTCGCCGGAGATGTGCAGGACGCCCGATTCCATGCGGAACACGCCGCGCGGATCCGCTTCACCCGTTCCCTTAAGCCAGGTCTCGAATGCCGAGGCGTCGGCTGCCGGCAACAGGTGCAGAGGAGGGGCCGCCGGTTCTTGAGCCCACAGTCCGGGTGCCACGATTGCAAGCAGTATCCATGGCGCGGGCTTCACGGTGCCATCCTGCGCCGTGCGGCGCGCCTGTCAAGGTTAGCCCGGACGTGACACACCGCGCACAGGGAGTAGTCTCCTTTTGATGAATGCGTCCTTCCCATGCCGCCGCGAGTTCCTGGCCGCCGCAGCTTCGCTGCCCACCGCCATTCACGCCGCAGGATTGGCAGCCGCCGCCGGGCCTCCCAAAGCCGCCACGGCGTTTCAAATCGCCTGTATGACACTTCCCTACAGCGCATTTCCACTGCAACGCGCCCTGTCCGGCATCCGCCAGGCGGGCTATGACTTTGTCGCGTGGGGCACGACGCACCGCGAGGCGCCCAACGCGCAGTCCACCCCCGTCCTGTCGGCCGACGCGCCGCCGGCCAAGGCCAAGGAACTGGCGATGAGCTGCCGCGACTTGGGCCTGCAGCCCGTGATGATGTTTAGCGGCGTGTATCCAGAACATCGGGACGGGCTTGAAATCCTCACCCAGCGGCTCAAACAGGCGTCGGCCGCGGGCATCGCGCAGGTGCTCACCTTTGGGCACACCAAAGGGGGCAACCACGCGCTCTGGCTGGAACGATTCAAGAAGCTCGGCCCCATCGCGCGCGACCTGGGCGTCCTGCTGGTTGTTAAACAGCACGGCGGCGAGACCGGCACAGGCGAGGCCTGCGCCAAGATTGTCCGCGAGGTCAACGATGCGGGCGTGCGCGTGAACTATGACGCAGGCAACGTGATGGACTATCTGGATGTGGATCCCATTGCCGACATCCGCCGGTGCGCCGACGTGGTGCGCAGTTTCTGCATCAAGGATCATCGCAACTGGCCCAAGGACGAGGACTGCGGGCCCGGTCTGGGTGAGATCGACCATTTCCGCCTGCTGCATCCGGTGTCTCGCACCGGCCTCGTGATGCCCCTGTGCTGCGAAAACATCGCTGCGCCGTTGCTGCCGCGGCCCCTCCAGCCCGAAGGCGTCGATGCGCTGGCTCGCCGCGCGCGCGAGTTTCTGGAGACGGTGATTGCCGGGCTGCGCACGCTCTGAGTTCCTTCCCGTGGGAAACAACTTGGCAGCGAGTGCGTGGCTTCTCATATTTTCCGCGCTTTGAAGCATTGGCCATGCTGCCCGACTCATCCGTCATCACCCGCCACCGGGAGGCATGCGGACGCTTGATGCCATCGTCGCCGGCGGTGGCGCGGCGGGGTTGATGTGCGCCATCACCGCCGGGCGCCGGGGCCGGCGGGTGCTCGTGCTGGAACGCGCGCGCCGGCCGGGAAACAAGATTCTGATTTCCGGCGGCGGCCGCTGCAATTTCACCAACCTCAACGTTGGGCCCGAGCACTACCTCTCAGCCAATCCCGACTTCTGCCGGTCGGCACTGGCGGGCTTTACGCCCGACCGCTTTATTGAACTGGTGCGCCGCCACGGCATCGCGTTTCACGAGAAGACCCGTGGGCAGCTTTTTTGCGATGGCAGTTCGCGGCAGGTGCTGGATCTGCTGCGCACCGAATGCGACGCCGCCGGGGTGGAGGTGCGCGCCGATTGCGCCATCGAGAAGGTGACGCGCGCGCAGGGTTTTGAACTCCACACCCGCCCCGAAATCCTCACCGCACCGGCGCTGGTGATCGCGACGGGCGCGCTTTCGTATCCAAAGCTGGGGGCGACCCACTTTGGCCACCGCGTCGCCACGCAGTTCGGGGTCAATGTCATTGCCCCGCGGCCCGGACTGGTGCCGCTCATCCCGCGCCTGGCAGACGGCGCGCCCTGGCCCTTTTCAGAATTGTCGGGCGTTTCGCTCGATTGCATCGCCAGCACCGGCGGCCAGTCCTTCCGCGAGAACCTGCTCTTCACCCATCGCGGCCTGTCCGGCCCGGCAATTCTGCAGGTGTCCAATTACTGTCCGGTGGGAGAAGGCTTCATGTTAAACGTGCTGCCCGACCGCGATCCGGCGGCGCTGGCGGCGGATCTTGCGCAGGCCCGGGGCACGGCCGAACAGTGGCTTGCAGGGCTGCTTCCTCGGCGTGCGGCACAGGCCTTTGCTCGGGTGTTCGCGCCGGACAAGCCCCTGCCCCACTACACGGCCGCAGAACGCGGGCAGCTTGTTGGGCAGCTCACCCGCTGGCGGCTCACCGCTGCGGACACCGAAGGATACGACAAGGCCGAGGTGACTGTGGGCGGCGTGGACACCCGGGCGCTGTCCTCAAAGACGATGGAGTGCCGCGACGTGCCCGGGCTCTATTTCATCGGCGAGGTGGTGGACGTC
>SYLI01000063.1 GCA_005809105.1 Verrucomicrobiales bacterium
CACGCTAAACCAGGCCTTCGTGATCCTCGACGAGGCACAGAACACCACGGGCGAGCAAATGCTGATGTTTCTGACTCGGCTGGGTTACAACACGCGCGCGGTGGTGACGGGAGACCCGACCCAAGTCGACCTTCCGCCTCAGAAACAGTCCGGGCTCATTGAGGCCATGCGGTTGCTCAAAGACATTGAAGGGCTGGCCTTGGTCACGCTCAATCACAAGGACATTGTGCGCCACCCGCTTGTCCAGCGCATCATCAGGGCCTACGAAACTGACCGGCATGGGAGCAAATAGGCGCCTTTGCGTGCGCAACCGGCAGCGCGCCGTGCCGGTGGACGGGCGCGCGTTGCGCCAACAGGCCTTGTGGGTTCTGCAGCATCAGTTGGAGTGGCCAACCTACGACATCGGCATTGAGCTCGTTTCCGCCCGTCGCATGGCGCAACTCAACCAGGCGCACCTGAATCACAAAGGCCCCACGGACATCCTCACCTTTGGATACGATGCAAGCAAGAGGCACGGCGATCTTTGCATCTGCCCTTGGGTGGCTCAAACGCAAGCCGGCCGGTTTGGCACCACCACCGCGCAGGAACTGGCGCGATATCTGATCCACGGCCTGCTGCATCTGGCCGGATACGATGACCGGCACCCCCGATCACGGCGGCGCATGAAGCAGGTGGAGAACCGCTGGTTGCGGGAGCTTCGCGCCCGATGAACCCCTCCGAGGACATCACGACGCGCGGCATTGTCCTCAGAGTGCGCCCCCTGACCGAGAGCAGTCTCATCCTGCACTGGATCACTCCCGATTACGGGCGCATCGCCACGGTGGCCAAGGGTGCGCGCCGCCCCAAGTCGCCCTTCCGCGGCGTGCTGGATTTGTTTCATGAAGCCCAGATTGGCATCCGCAAAAGCCGCCGATCCTCGTTGCACTTGTTGCGTGAGGCGGCTCTGGTGGATGGGCATACCACCCTGCGTCGGGAATGGTTGCACCTCCAGCAGGCCTCCTACGCCGCGGCGCTGATCGAGCAGTCCACCGAGGAAGAATCGCCATTGCATGAAGTCTACGCCTTGTATTCCGGATTCCTTGGGCACCTTTCCAACTCCCTCTCCGGGCCCAACGCCATGATGGCATTTGAGCTGCGATACCTCGATCGGGTGGGACTGCGCCCTCCACTGGACCGCGCCGGACTCTCACCGGGCACACAACGCATCCTCGCCAGCTTGAGCACCAGCGCATGGGGCGAGCTTCACCGCCTCGAGCTGGCGCCAGCCGAGCACGCCGAGGCCAGAGGGTTTTTGGGTGACTTTCTCTCCTTCCACTTGGGGCGCGTCCTCCCGAACCGGGCGTCGGCGCTGGGCGAATGAAGGGCAAACACTACGCAGGGACGGATTGGGCCGGCTCTCGGTCCACCCACTTCCCGTGCTCGCGGATGAGGTCCACGAGGCGCTCCACAGCCTCCGCCTCGGGGATGTTGAACTTGATTGGCTGCTTGCCGACATAGAGATTGATTTTCCCGGGTGCGCCACCCACGTAACCAAAATCCGCGTCGGCCATCTCGCCGGGCCCATTGACGATGCAGCCCATGATCGCAATTTTCACCCCCTTCAAGTGCTCGGTGCGCGCCTTGATGCTCGCCGTCACGGTCTGGAGGTTGAAGAGCGTGCGGCCGCAACTGGGGCAGGCCACGTAGTCGGTCTTGAAGCTGCGACATCCGGCTGCCTGCAGAATGTTGTAGGCCAGGCGGAGGGATTGGCCCGCACCGCTCTCACCCCGCACGAGAATTGCGTCTCCGATGCCATCGGCCAATAAAGCACCGAGGTTGACGGCCGCGCGCAAGAGGGCCGCTTCGGGCGACAGAGGAACCGGCTCGAAGCCCAGCGCGTCCTTGAGCAGAATGGGGTTATTGCTTCCCAACCGCTTGAGCCTGGCCGCCAGCAGGCGAAAGGCCGTGATGGGGGGCAACCCCACGTCATCCTTCACCGTCACCAATTGCCTCTCGCATGAGATTGAGAAGTCCTCGCGCGGGTCCAGTTCGGCAATGTTCAAGTCTTCGTAGACCGCCTCGGGACGCACGTCATCCCCTGGCCGGATTCGCGGCGCCACCTTGTCAAACACGGCCCGCGGGACGACGACGCGCACGGGCACTTCGCCGCCACAGCGCGTCGCGCCGGCAAGTTCAATCTCCGGCGTGGCGCGGCGCTCGAACGAATACGGATCGAAACTTGGTTCAAGCGGAGCCAACGCCTTCGAGTTGACCATCGCGGGCAACTGGCCCAGCAAGTCGTTGCAGACGGCGATTTCGCGCGGGCTATCCTCCGTGAGGCTGACACGGATGGTGTCACCCAACCCGTCGCAAAGAAGCGACCCAATGCCAATGGCGCTCTTGATACGGCCATCCTCGCCGTCGCCCGCCTCTGTGACACCCAAGTGCAGGGGATAATTCCAGTCGTCACCTTCCTGCGCCAATCGTGCCGCGAGCAGGCGATAGCAGGCGATCATCACCTTGGGGTTGCTCGACTTCATCGAAAACTTGAAGTTGTGAAACTCGTGCTTGCGGCAGATGCGGGCAAACTCCATGGCGCTCTCCACCATGCCGCGGGGCGAATCGCCGTAACGGTTCATGATGCGGTCGGAGAGCGAGCCATGATTGGTGCCGATGCGAAGCGCACGCCCCAGCGCCTTGAGCTTTTGCACGAGCGGCGCGAACTTCTCAGAAATGCGGTACAACTCGGCAGCGTAGGCCTCGTCGGTGTACTCCTTGACGGCAAATTTCTTGGAGTCGGCGTAGTTGCCCGGATTGATGCGCACCATTTCCACCCAGTTTGCCGCCTCCATCGCGGCCTCCGGTTTGAAATGGATGTCCGCGACGATGGGAACCATGCAGCCACGGGCGCGCAATTCCGCGACGATGTGCTGCAGGTTTGCCGCGTCCCTCACCGTGGGTGCGGTGATGCGCACGATCTGGCATCCGACCGCCACCAGATCGAGCGTCTGCCGCACACACTCACCTGTGTCCATCGTGTCGCAGGTGAGCATGGACTGCGTCACGATGGGCTGCGCACCACCCACGATGACGCCGCCCTGCGCGGGGTCGCCAACCCTCACCTCGCGCGTCACGCGCTTCTCATGGCGCCAGGGTGAGCGGCAGTAGCGCATCTATTTCGGAGGGGCTGGCGGCGGGCTGCTCTTCTCGATGGTGGTCTCCCGTTTGAAGAGGTCGCTAAAGAGGGACATGCGCTGCAGATCGAAGAAGGTCACATACACCATGAAGGAGAGCAGCAGGATGGCGAACGCGGTGGTGGCGTATTCCTGGATGCGCACGCTGACGGGCTTGTTGCGGATGCGCTCGATGAGCGAGAGAAGGATGTGTCCGCCATCGAGCACCGGCACGGGCAGCAGGTTCAAGACCGCGAGGTTGATGTTGAGCAGCACGAGAAAACTAAGCGCCAGTCGGAAATCGGTGTTCACAAAGATGGAGAGCATGCCCAGAATGCCCACCGGGCCGCTCAGGTCCTTGGCGCCCACTCCCGTCTCCTTGGAGCGAAAGAGTGCGCTCAAGGTGGTCAGCGTCTTGTCCCAGACGTCGCTGATTTGCGCCAGCGGCGTCGGGCCCGGTTTTGACAGCGAGTACTTGATGCGCGGTGCGGCAAATTCCAATCCCACCTCCTGTTCGAGCACCACGCCGATTTGCACGGCACCGGTGCCGGCATTCCTTTGCGGCGTGATGCGCACCGTCATGGGCTTGCCTGCCCGGGTGATGTCCAGCACCAGTTCCTTTCCGGGGTGTTGCTGCACGAGCGTGATGAGGTGGCGGGTGCTGGTGAGGTGCTGGCCACCGGCGCGTAGAATCTGGTCGCCCGCCTGCAACCCCGCGACCATCGCCGGCGTTGGCACGGGCTCCTGCTCTTGCTTCAATCCCGTCCACATCCAGAACCGGCTCCAGGCGCCAAATCGCGGCACGGGAACCGCACCCACTTGAACGCCGGCGTTTTCCGGCGCGGTCGCTTGCAGCGACTTGGACTCGCCGTTCCGGCTGATGTTCAGAACCAACCCGGTTCCCGGCGCCGCAAAGAGCTGGTCCAGAAAATGAAACTGACTGTACGAAGGCACGCCGCCGACGCCGACCACGGTGTCGCCGGCGCGAAGCCCCGCAACCTCGAACACGCTCTTGGGCTTCACGGTTTGAATCTCAAGGGGCTCGCTGTCATCGAGCTTGAGCATCTTGAAGCGGCCGGCGGTGGATTCGGACTTCAACACGTGTGAGACGGTCTGATTGCCCTGCTGCAAGGTGACACGAATGTCGGCCGTCTTCTGATCCAACACACCCAGCACCACATCCTGCCATGTATTGACGGGCTTGCCCCCCACCGCGAGGATCCGGTTGCCCGGCTGGATGCCCGCCTGCTCCTCCGCCGATCCCTTTTCCACGTAACCAATCACCGGGTCGTTCACCGGCCGCGGCAGCCCCACCCGCCAGAGAACCACCGCAATCACCACGGCAAACACCACGTTCATCAGAGGGCCCGCCACGGCCACCAGAATTTTCGAAAAGGGCGTCACCGGTGGCAGCGGATCCACCGCTCCCTGGGCTGTGCCTTCGATGGCCTCGGAGGTGATCATCTGGGGCAGCTTGACGAAGCCGCCTGCGGGAATGGCGCGCACCGAATAGAGGATGCCGTCGACCTCCTTGCTCCAGAGGATGGGCCCAAAGCCGATGGCGAACTCCTCCACCTTCAGTCCGCGCCGCCGGGCCACCCAGTAGTGGCCGAATTCATGCACGAAGATGGCGGCGCCAAAGAGCAGCAACACCACGCCGCCCACGTAGAGGATGTTCAGTAGGCTTGTCATTTGTCGTCGCTGGCAAAGAGGATAGTCACAGGCCCATCAGAAATCAATCAGCCAGCCGCCACGAGGCCGCCAGCGAATTCCCTCGCCCACCGATCGGCATCGAGAATCTGTTCGAGTCCCGCCTCCAACATCACCTCGTGCGCCTCCATTGTTTCGCGCACCACTCGGGTGATGCCGGTGAATCCCGTGCGCCCTTTGCAGAAGCCTTCCACGGCGATTTCATTGGCGGCATTGAGAACCGCCGGCAGCGTGCCCCCCACCTCCCCTGCCCGGCGCGCCAGCAGCAGCGAAGGAAACCGTTCCGTGTCGGGTTCTTCGAAGGTGAGCGAGCCGATACGAGCCAGGTCGGTCTGCACACGGTCGCTGGGCACGCGATGGGGATAGGTGAATGCGTACTGGATGGGCAGGCACATGTCCGGCGTGGAAAGCTGCGCAAGAATGGAGCCGTCGATAAATTCCACCATCGAGTGAACCACGCTCTGCGGATGCACCACCACGCCCACCCGCGCCATGTCGATTCCAAAGAGCCACCGCGCTTCGATCATCTCCAGTCCCTTGTTGAAGAGCGTCGCTGAATCGATGGTGATCTTGCGACCCATCTGCCATGAGGGGTGCTTGAGGGCCTGCTCCACGGTGATGGTCTCAAACGCGTCGCGCGGTGTGGTGCGGAAAGGGCCACCCGACGCCGTCAGCACCAGACGCCGCACCGAGTCGGCGGGCTTGCCATCCAGACACTGGAAGATGGCCGAATGCTCGCTGTCCACCGCCAGCACGCGCACGCCATGACGCCGGGCCTCGCTCATCACCATTTCGCCCGCCATCACCAGAATCTCCTTGGAGGCAAGGGCGATGTCTTTGCCCGCGCGTATGGCCGCAAGCGCCGGTTGCAGCCCGCCCGTGCCCACGATGGCGATCAGCACAAGATCGGCCTCTGGAAGCGTGGCCAGCCGAATCAGGCCCTCCGGGCCATGATACACGTCGACTGCGCGACCAAGCTCCCTTCGCAGTGCCACGGCATCGGCTGGATCGCCAATGGAGACGGCCACCGGCCCAAACTGGCGCGCCTGCTCACGCAACAGCGAGACATTGCGTCCGGCAGCCAGTCCAACGATCTGAACCTGGTCGGGCAAATCCATCGCCACCTTGGCCGCGCTGGTGCCAATGGATCCCGTGCAGCCCAGAACCACCACGCGTTTCATGGGCCATGCACGAACAAGCGCAGGTAGAGGTACATCAAGGGCGCGTTAAAGAGCAGGCTGTCGAGCAGGTCGAGAATGCCCCCGATGCCGGGGAACGAGCTGCCCGAGTCTTTCATGCCCGCCTCGCGCTTCAGCTTGGATTCCACCAAATCACCCATCACCGCGCCCAGCCCCAGCAACGCCCCCAGCAACATCACGTGCAGGCGTGTCACCGGCTGGAAATGCGCTGGAGCGAGGGCCGTGACCAGCCACGCCGCGGTGATGGAGAACACGATGGCGCCCGCAAAACCTTCCCACGTCTTTCCGGGACTGATGGCCGGCACCATCTTGTGGCGTCCCCAAAGTGAACCCACCACGTACGCACCTGTGTCGCTCATCTTGGTGACCAGGATGAAGAGAAGCAGATACCACGGACCATCGGCGTTGTAGAACCGGATATGCTGGATGAACCCCAGCATCAACCCCACATAGATGAGGCCGAGCACCGTGGCAGAGATGGAGCCTTCCCGGGGCGGATTTGAGAGATGAGCCAAAAATATCAGCAGCGTGCTCACCGCAACCCAGAGGACTTCGAACGCCAGCGCGTCGCCCGGCTTGTCCCTGTAGGCCGTGAAGTAAAAGACGCCCAGTGTCAGCAACAGCACGCAAGCCTGCCCCGGAGAACGGTAGGCATGGTGCCCCGCCCTAGACATGAGGGTGTAAAACTCGGACAGGCCCGAGTAGTTCAGCAAGATCATCAAGAGCAGAAAGACGCCTCCGGCCAGCCTTGGATCAGGATAGAAAAGCGCCGCGAGCAGCGCGCCCCATAGCAGGCTCGCGCTGGCGGCGCGTCGCAGGAACACCTGCCAGCGCGTCGGGCTTCCGGGGATCTCAGGTTGCTTGGTCTCCATCAAACGCCTCCAAAGCGCCGGTGGCGGCGGGCGTACTCCTCCAGCGCGGCGCGAAATTCCTTCGCCTTGAACTCCGGCCAGGCCACCGGGGTGACGAGCAGCTCGGCATAGGAAAGCTGCCAGAGCAGGAAGTTGCTCAGCCGCATCTCGCCGCTGGTCCGGATCAGGAGGTCGGGATCAGGCACGTGCCGGGTGTGCAGGTGGTGAGCGAAGGCCGCCTCGTCGATCTCGCCCGGCTCCATGGCACCTTCCCTGACCTTCTGCGCCAGCGCACGCGCCGCGTCCACGATCTCGGCCCGAGAACTGTAGCTCAGCGCGAGAATGAGGGTCATGCCCTGATTGTGAGCGAGCGCCGCGCGCGTCTTGTTGAGCTGATTACGAACGTCGTCGGGCAGCCGGTGAATCTGCCCGATGGCTTCGAGACGAACGTGGTTCTCGTTGAGAACAGGACACTCGCGTTTCAGGTACACGGTGAGATAGCGCATGATGGTCGCCACCTCGTCCTGCGGCCGGTTCCAGTTCTCGGCGGAAAACGTGTAGAGGGTAAGGTACTTGACCCCCGCCTGCGCTGCGGCGCGGATGACCGCCCGGGCGGAATCGACGCCGCGCCGGTGGCCTTCCACGCGCGGCAGTCCCCGCGCCTTGGCCCATCGTCCGTTGCCATCCAGGATGATGGCGACATGCGTGGGCAGCTCGTCGCGCGCGACCGGGCTTAGCTGTGCAGCGGGCGCCGTCATGGCACGCAAGTTAAGGAAGAATCGTTTGGTCGCGGGCCGGGCCGACTGAGACCATCGCCAAGTGCGCCCCCGAAAGTTGGGCGAGCGCCTTGAGGTAAGCGCGCGCGTTTCGCGGAAGATCGTTCCACCGGCGCGCCGTGCTGGTGTCCTTGCTCCATCCGGGAAAGACGCGGTAGACAGGCTTGCAGGCTGCGAGCTGATCGAGGTCGGCCGGCACGCGATCCAACCGGCGCCCCGCCAGCGCGTAGTGGGTGCACACCTTGATTTCAGAAAGCGTGTCCAGCCCGTCCAGATTGGTCACCGCAATCTCATCGATGCCATTGATGCGTGCCGCCTGGCGCGTCACGACCGCGTCAAACCATCCGCAACGCCGCGCGCGCCCCGTGGTGGCGCCAAATTCGCGGCCCATGCCGTGCAGCAGGTCGGCGATGGTGGCGTCCTCGGTGGGCAATGGGCCGCCGCCCACGCGCGTCGTGTAGGCTTTCATGACGCCAATCACCTTGTCGATGCGGTTGGGCGGAACGCCCGAACCGGTGCAGGCACCGCCCGCCGTGGTGTTGGAGGAGGTCACGTAAGGATACGTCCCATGGTCGATGTCCAGATAAGACCCTTGCGCGCCCTCAAAGAGCATCTGCTTGCCCTCGTCCAACGCGTCATGCAGCAGCTGCACCGTGTCCACGATGAGCGGCCGAAGCCGGCGCGCGGCGCGACGGTATTCCGCCTCGATGGGCGCCAGCGAGACGGGCTTGCCACCCAGCGCGCGCAAGAGCCGGTTGCTGGCTCGCACCTGCTCGCGCAGACGCAAGGGCCAATCGCGGCGCAGGAGGTCCAACATGCGCAGGCCCGTGCGCGAAATCTTGTCGGCATAGGCCGGCCCGATGCCGCGCCGCGTGGTGCCGATGGATTGCTTTCCTTTGAGCTTCTCAGCGCACGCGTCCAGTTCGCGATGGTAGGGCAGCACCATGTGCGCCTTTTCGCTGATACGCAGGTTGCCGTTGACGCGCACGCCCAGCCGCTCGAGATCCTGAATTTCTCGCACCAGCGCCACGGGATCGACCACGACGCCATTGCCGATGACACACTGGGTTTTGCCGCGCAGGATGCCCGAGGGGATGAGGTGCAGCACGTATTTCTGCGGGCCGACGAACACGGTGTGCCCCGCGTTGCTGCCACCCTGCGTGCGCACCACCACGTCCGCCCGCTCGGTCAGCACGTCGATGACCTTGCCCTTGCCTTCGTCGCCCAACTGGGCTCCCACGAGAATGATGTTGGCCATGGCGGCGTTCGCTTTCGTTCGACAATGAAAAACCCCGACAGTGTCGGGGCAAATCGTCCTCTATTTGCCGCGAGAAACTAGGCAACGCGTCGGGCGGTGTCAATCAAAACCCCTTCCCATCCCCCGCGCGTCGACTTAACTTCGCGCATGGGTTCGCCGGCCGACTATCACATGCACACGCCGTTGTGCCGGCACGCCACAGGCGAACCCACCGAGTATGCCGCGCACGCGCTGGCCATCGGGCTCACAGAGATCGGGTTCACCGATCACTCGCCCATGGCGCGCGACGACTTCGACGACTGGCGCATGCGCGACGACCAGCTCGATGAGTACGTCCAGAAGGTTCAAAAGGCCCGGTGCGATCACCCAAGTCTGACCATCCGGTTGGGCCTCGAAGTGGATTACCTGCCGGGACACGAGGACTGGATTGCCAGCCTCGCCGCGCGGCACCCGTGGGATTACTTCATCGGCTCCGTCCACTACGTCTCCGATTCATGGGCCGTGGACAATCCGCACAAACTCTCGGAGTGGAAGCATCGCGACGCGTGGGAGGTGTGGTCGGTGTATTTCGACCGGCTCACGCGTGCGGCCGACTCCGGTCTCTTCCAGATCATCGGTCACGCCGACCTGCCCAAGAAATTTGGCCACCGCCCTGCGCGCGACTGCACGCTGCTCTACGAACGATTCCTTGCCGCGTGCCAGCGCACCGGCACCGCCATCGAACTCAACACCGCCGGACTGCGTAAGGATTGCCGCGAGATTTATCCCTGCCCCGCCCTGCTTCAGGCCGCGTACCGCCTTGGTGTTCCCATCACCTTTGGATCTGATGCCCACGCCGTTGATGAAGTGGGGATGAACCTGCCCGACGCGGTCGAACTGGCGCGTAGCGTGGGCTACGAGCAATGCCTGCGCCTCAATCAGCGGCAAGCTGAGATGATTGCGATCTAGTCGCCGCCTAACGCCCCCTAGCTCAGCTGCAACCAGTTGTTCGGCAGTTCTTCATTTCTGTCGCACTCCTCCCACGCGCTTGTAGCGCGGAAGAAATCCGACCTTGTTTCGGTGCTCTTCGAGCCATTCTCCTTCCCAACGCGCCTGTTCGCTCTGGTCCTCGACCGGTGAGTACTCAATTCGGTCAAAGACCCAGCCCGAACGCTCTGGGGTGGCCAGCCGCGATCGGATCAGGCCGCAGCCAACGTAGACCACCTCTTCCCTATCCAAGTACCGATAGATTCCAGCGACGTCACTGGGAATCTTGTCCTTGTCCTCTAACCGCACGGCGACCTCGAAGGAGGGACGGATCCAAATCGTCCAGATTCCGTCTGGCGCCTTGGTAGGTGAGTACTGGCGAGCTCTCGAAATCGTAACTTTCGAGGCGGCACGCAGCCATCGATTCTTTACCATGAGTGCCTGAACCTGGATGATCCGGGCTTCGCCCTTGCTTCCGCCATCCGTAGTCAGGGCGAAGGAGTCGCGGTCCGACACATTCGAGTGGAACTTGAATCCGACCTTGCGTCGATCGGCATCGACGAAGACCGTCGCTCGAAGAAAGTCGGCAAGACTGTTGGCACGAATGAAGTGTGCGTTGAAGGCGATCGCGCTCTTACGAAGGCTGACAAGCGACTTCCCATCGGGTGACTGCCCGTCTTCACGCAGAACCTTGGTCCAGCCGGCCATGCGCTTCCCTTCTCCCTAACTTGTTACTAAACCGCAACTGTTGCGGCTTCATTGTTTGTTATGGTTTTAATAGCAAGGCTAACCACTGTCCAGCTATGACTTCCGAATACTTACCCCGGCCCGGCGCGACGGCCTCATCCCAGTTGTGGATGGTGCCGTATTCCTTGCGTCACTTGGCGTACTTGGGCTGATAGAGCTGCACGGTAAAACCACCCGGCACGCGCATGAAGGTGACCAGCCCGTACCCGTGGTCCTGTGGTTCATGCAAGAACTCCACGCCGCGCCCCCTCAGCTCGACCATCGTGGCGTGGATGTCGTCGCAGTAAAATGAGACGTTGGCCGTGCCCGAGGGCGGGCTTTGGTCGTCGGTGGGGTGTACGCCCAGATCACCCTGGGGCACGTCAAAAATCATCCACCCCTCACCCACGTCCGTCCCAGGCAGCCGCAACTTTTCCTTGATGAACTGCCGCAGCGCGACCGCCTCCGAACTATAGAACATCCCATGCATCCCCCGGATCATGCCGCACTTCCTTTCAACCGCGCCGAGCGGGTCATTTCAGGTTCCACTGTTGGTTTCGATCCATCCAACGAATGGCCAACCCATACCAAAGCGCAGCAAGGACGAATCCGCCTCCCATCCAGAATTTCACGGCCAAGGACGCCGCCGCCACCCAGAGTGAAAGCCACATGAACGTCACGACCCACAAGCGCCTGCGCAATCCGTAAAGAGCCAGCTGTACAAACACCGGGCACTCTTTCATGCAGAAATCATAAGCTGCGTCTTCACACGCGCGCAAGCCGCGAACCACGTTACTTGCTGATGCCCCGTTCGCTGGCGCGAACGAAGGCGACGAGGTGCTGGACTTCCGGCAGGGGTTTCACCGCCGCCTCAATCTGTGCGAGCGCGTTGGCAACCGTAAGCCCATCCCGGAAGAGGAGCTTGTAACACTGCTTGAGCGCGTCCTGCGCCTCGCCACCCACGCCATTGCGCTCCAGCCCCACTTTGTTGAGTGTTCGCGTGGAGGCCGGATTGCCATCAGCCAGCATGAAGGGCGGCACATCCTGCACGACCTTTGAACAGCCGCCGATGATGGCCATTTTCCCAATCCGGCAAAACTGGTGAACGGCCGCCAACCCCCCGATGACCGCGTGGTCGGCAACGCTCACGTGACCGGCCAGCGTGGCCACATTGGACATGATGATGCCATCGCCCAGCGTGCAGTCGTGCGCAATGTGAGTGTAAGCCAGGAAATGATTGCGCGAACCGATGCGGGTGGTGGCCCCCTCCGCCGTCGCGCCATGCACTGTGCTGTACTCGCGAAAGGTGTTCTTATCGCCGATGTGCGTGGCGCACACGGCCCCGCTCCACTTGAGATCCTGCGTCTTGAGGCCAATGCAGGCGAAGGGGAAAAACTCGTTGCCATCGCCGACCGTCGTGTGGCCGTCCATCACCACGTGCGAATGCAGCCGGCAACCCCGGCCCAGCGTGACCTGATCGCCCAGCACGCAATAGGGCCCGATCTGGCAGTCCTCGCCCACCTGCGCGCCGCGCGGCACGACGGCCGTGGGGTGAATGACGCTGCTCATGGCTCGCCCGGAAGGAAGAGCATGAAGGTGACCACGGCCTCACTGACGGGATCCCCATTGACACTGCAGACACCCCGTGCCTTGCCCACCTTGCCGCGCACGCGCATCAACTCCACCTCGACCGTCAGCGTGTCGCCGGGATGGACGGGCTTGCGCCACTTCACTTCGTCGGCCGCCATGAAGTAGGCCAGCTTGCCGAAATTCTCGGCCTGCTTGAGCATGAGGATGCCCGCAACCTGCGCGATGGCCTCAAGCTGCAACACGCCGGGCAGGATCGGGTGCCCGGGAAAATGACCCGCAAAGTACGGCTCGTTGATGCTGACCGACTTGGTGGCGGTGATCCGGTTGCCGTCGATGTGGGTGACGCGGTCCACCATCAGGATGGGCGGGCGATGCGGCAGGATTTTCATCACCTGCACGACATCCAGCCCGGCGCCATCGCGCACCAGCGCCTCCGCTCCCGCCGCAGGCCTGGCATGGGGGGGAGGCGCAAAGGTCTGCGCGGCCTCGCGCGGCCGGCGCATCTGAGCCTGAATGCGGCGGACCAGCTCGCAATTGGCATCGTGACTGGGGCGCATGGCCACGATGTGAGCATGGAGCGGCCGGCCCAGCAGTGAGAGGTCGCCCAAGAGATCAAGGATCTTGTGCCGGACAAATTCGTTGGGGTAACGCAGCGGTTCGGTGGTGAGGACGGCGTCGTCGCGAATCACCACCGCGCTCTCCAGACTGCCGCCGCGGATGAGCCCGTTTTTGTAGAGATGCTCGATCTCCTCAAAAAAACAAAACGTGCGCGCGCGCGCGAGTTCCGCGCGCCAGGTGTCGGGCGAGATTTCGACGCTGAAGTACTGCGTGTAACGCCCGGCCTGATCGGCGCTGGTGCAGGTAATTTTAAGACGGTCACTTGGGAAAAGGGCAAAGTGAGTCTCGCCGTGCGAGAGTTCCAGCGGCGCGCCCAATGAATAGACTTCTCGCGGCTCGCTCTGCGGCGCAATCCCCGCCTCGTCGATGGCGCGGCTGAATGCCAGCGCGCTGCCATCGGCGATGGGAGGTTCGTTGGCGTCGAGCTCCACCACGGCGTTGTCCACGCCGCAACCGGCCAGCGCGGCCAGCACGTGCTCGACGGTGTGGACGGTCGTGTTGCCCTTGGCCAGCGTGGTGGAGCGCTGGGTGTCTCCGACGTGATCCACCAAGGCCTCGATCTCCGGACGTCCCTCCAGATCCACACGCCGGAAGCGCACGCCCGTGCCTGCCGGAGCCGGCAGCAGGGTCATGCGAACCGGCCTGCCGCCGTGCAGGCCGACGCCCGAAAACTTCGCGGGTCCCCGGAGTGTCTGCTGGTTCAGCACGGCGGGATCTAACCGCATGCCACCGCCAAGGGCAAGCGCGCCCTACGGGTTGGCGGGCGCCTCAGACATTTCCTTTTCGCGATCGGCCATCGCCGCCTTGCGCGACAGGCGGATCTTGCCGCGCTCGTCCGCGCCCAGGCACTTCACCCAGATTTCATCACCCATCTTGACGATGTCCTCCGTCCGCTTCACGCGGAAGTTGGCCAGCTCACTGATGTGGCAAAGGCCGTCCTGCCCGGGGAGGAATTCGACGAAGCAGCCAAATTCCTTGATCGTGACCACCTTGCCGCGATAAATCTTGCCCACCTCCACCTCCGCGGTGATGCCCTGAATTGCGTCAACGGCCGCCTGCATTCCCTCGGCCGAAAGCGAGTAGATGTTCACCGTGCCGTCGTCCTCGATGTTAATCTCGCAGCCGGATTCCTCAACGATGCGCTTGATGTTCTTGCCGCCCGGCCCGATGACAGCACCGATCTTCTCGGGGTTGATCTTGAGCTGCTTGATGCGCGGCGCGTAGGGGCTCATCTCGGTGCGTGGCGCGCTGAGGCACGCGTTCATCGCGTCCAGAATTTGCAGCCGCGCCGTGTGGGCCGCCGCCAGTGCCTCGGCCATCACGGAGTGTGGCAGGCCCTTGAGCTTGAGATCGAGCTGGAAGCCCGTGATGCCCTTGGCCGTGCCGGCGATCTTGCAGTCCATGTCGCAGAAGGCGTCCTCCCAGCCGATGATGTCAGTCAAAAGCTGGTAGCGCCCCAACTTGCCGGCCGCGTCCATCTCGGTGCAGATGCCCACGCTGATGCCCGCCACGGCGTGTTCGAGCGGCACGCCTGCGTCCATCAACGCCAGGCTGCCCGCGCACACGCTCGCCATGGAGGTGGATCCGTTGGATTCCATGATCTCGCTGGTGAGACGCACCGCGTAGGGGTAGGTCGTCATCGGCAGCGTTTGAACCAGCGACCGTTCCGCCAGCGCACCGTGTCCGATTTCGCGGCGGCCTGGGCCTGAGATGCGCCCGGTCTCGCCCACCGAGTAGTTCGGGAAGTTGTAATGGAGGAGGAACTTCTTGGAATCGGCGCCGCCCGTGTAGGCGTCGTAGCGCTGCGCATCATCCGTGGTGCCCAGGGTGGTCAGCACCAGGGCCTGGGTTTCACCACGTGAGAAGAGCGCCGAACCATGCGCCCTGGGGATGACGCCCACCTCGCACTTGAGGGGCCGCACGACGTTCATCGCTCGCCCGTCAAGCCGCTTGCCGCTGTCCAGCACGAGTCCGTGCACCGCTTCCTTTTGGATGTGGTAAAACGCCTGATTCAAAATCTGCGCCGACACGGCCGCCTCGCCGAACTTGGTGATGAGCTTCGTGCTGACATTCTCCTTGATGGCGTTGACCTTGCCTTCGCGGTCCAATTTGCCCACCGTCAGCAGCGCGGGCACGATGTCCGCCTTGGCCAGCTTTTCGGCCTCGGCCAGCACCTCGGCGGGAACCTCCAGAGTCTTGATGGAACGCTTGGGCTTGGCGGCCTGTGCGGCGAGCTGCTTCTGCGCAGCGATGAGCGGCTGGCAGCAGTCCTGCCCGAACCGCAAGGCGGCGTTAAAATCGGCCTCGCTGATTTCCTTGGCCGAGCCCTCGAACATGACCACGTCGTGGTCGTTGCCCACATAAATCAGATCCAGGTCGCTGGTGGCCTGTTCCTCGTGCGTGGGGTTGGCGACGAACTTGCCCCCCACCCGGCCCACGCGGACGGCACCCAATGGCCCTGCCCACGGAATGTCACTGACCATCAGCGCGGCGGACGCGCCAAGGATGCTGAGGATATCAGCGTCGTTCTCGCCGTCGGCGCTCAGCAGCAGCGTCTGCACCTGAACTTCGTTGAACCAGCCCTTGGGGAAGAGCGGGCGGATGGGGCGATCGGTGAGGCGGCAGGTAAGGATTTCCTTTTCGCTCGGCCGGCCTTCGCGACGAAAATAGTTTCCTGGAATCTTGCCGGCGGCTGCGGAGCGCTCGCGATAGTCCACCGTCAAGGGAAAGAAGTCCTGCCCTTCCTTGGACTTGGTGGCAGCCACGGCCGCAACCAAGATGAGGGTGTCCCCGAGTTGAACTGTCACGGCGCCGTCAGCCTGATTGGCGAGTTTGCCGGTTTCGATGATGATCTGCTTGTCGCCCACTTGGGCCGTTACACGATGTACCATGGTTTGATTTCTGCCGGCGGGAGGAACTTCAGTCGGCACCCATCAGACTGGATGCGGGTTGAAATTTCCCCTACCGGCGATGCTTGTTGTTGTTTGCGTTAGGTTGGAGTGAAGCCGCAACCGGCCGCGTGCCGGGCTTGGCCAGACAGAAAAGCGACAGCCCTACGAGCGCTTAGCGCAAATCGAGCTGCTTTTTGAGGGAGATGCACCTGCCGGCATTTTCGTGCTGCAGATACTTCAGGAGTCGCTTGCGATGGCTGACCATCTTGATCAACCCGCGCCGCGTGCTGTGATCCTTCACATTCGCCGTCAGGTGTTTTTCCAGATGCTTGATGCGAGAGGAAAGTAGGGCAACCTGCACCTCGGTGGATCCCGTATCGTGCTCGTGCCTCCGGACCAGCTTCATCGATTCCGCGTTTCTGCCTTCTTCCATTTTTTCAGCCGGTGAGAATAGCGGATAGGGGCACCTTGTAAAGCAGAAGATTTTTGGCGGCGCCCAAAGCGCCCCGCCATCATTCCGTTTGACAGCCCCCGGCCCCCGTCCCATCATCCGCGCCCCCAAGGCAGAGTAGCTCAGGGGTAGAGCAGAGGACTCATAAGCCTTTGGTCGGGGGTTCAAATCCCTCCTCTGCCACCAATCCCATGTTTTTTTGGAGGCCGGTAGAGTCTGGGCAACGCTGAATAACTTTCTTTTGCCCCTCCGAAATCTCGCCGGTATCGTCCACCGCTAAGCGCCAGCCTTTAGCGCGGCGCGCCAACATGCTCAACAAGCTCAAGGGATTTTTTTCCAACGACATTGGCATCGACCTGGGCACCGCCAACACCCTCGTCTTCCTCAAAGATCAGGGGATCGTCCTGCGCGAGCCCTCGGTGGTGGCCGTGCAAACCAACACCAAGAACGTGTTGGCGGTGGGCATGGAAGCCAAGCGCATGATGGGCCGCACCCCGGGCAACATCACCGCCATCCGGCCCATGAAGGAAGGCGTCATCGCCGACTTTGAGATCACCGAGGCGATGCTGCGTTTTTTCATTCAAAAGGTGCACCACCACAAGATTGTGCAGCCGCGCGTCGTGGTGGCTGTGCCTTCGGGCATCAACGAGGTTGAGCGCCGCGCCGTCATCGATTCCATCACTCATGCCGGCGCGCGCGAAGTCTATCTCATCCAACAGCCCATGGCTGCGGCCATCGGTGCCGGCCTTCCTGTGGAGGAACCGGCCGGCAACATGGTGGTGGACATTGGAGGCGGCACCTGCCAGATCGCCATCATCTCTCTTGCGGGCATTGTCGATCGCACCAGCCTGCGGGTGGGGGGCGACCAGTTTGACGAGACCATCATCCAACATCTGAAACGCGAACATAACCTTTTGATTGGCGAACGAACGGCCGAGGAGATCAAGTTGCGCATCGGGTCGGCCTCTCCGCTCGACGAGGAGCTGACCCATGAAGTGAAGGGTCGCGATCTTGCCGCGGGCCTCCCCAAGACGCTGACCATCACCTCGCAGGAAATCCGCGAGACGCTGCTCAAGCCGCTCTCCAGCATCCTGGATGCCACGCGGCGCTGCCTGGAACAATGCCCGCCGGAACTCTCCGGCGATCTGCATGATCGGGGCATCGTCATGGCGGGTGGCGGCGCGCTGCTGCGCGGAGTGGACCGGCTCATCTCCAAGGAGACGGGCCTGCCCGTCACCATCTGCGAGGAGCCGCTGCTTGCCGTCGCGATGGGCACTGGCCGCGCTCTGCAGGAAATTGACTTTCTGCGCAAGGTGGCCAGCCAGGGATAGCCGCCGCGCCTTTAAGCGCACGTTCGTTCGTCGGAGGGAGAAACCAAAGGCCATGCGCCGCCGGTCATATCAGTTTGCCACGGGCATCGTGCTGGGGCTTTCGCTAATTTTGCTCAACCTGCCCGCCCCCACGGCCGCCCGACTCAAGGCGGCCCTAGCGCACAGTTTCGCGCCGCTCTTTGGATTGCAGCGCGCCCTTGAGACTTTCAGTGGCGCAGCCGTGGACCGCACCCTGCCCCGTTCGGTTCTGCTGCGCGAAATCCAGGCGCTACAGCGCACTAACGAGCTGCTGCGAATCCAAACCGACCAGCTTCGTGGGGCCGGCGCCGAGAACGTCCGCCTTCGCTCCCAGCTCCAGCTCAGTCAGCGCCCCAACCGTCCGCTGAAACTGGCGCGCGTCATCGCGCGCGATCCGCAAAACTGGTGGCGCGCCATCACGATTGATCTGGGAAGCCAGGACGGCCTGCGCCCAGACCAGCCCGTGTGGGTGGCCTCGGGATTGGTGGGCCGGGTGCGCCACGTCGCCAGCCGACAATCGCAGGTCTCCCTCGTGGGCGATCCCGCCTGCCGCGTTTCGGTAAAAATCCGCGAGACCGGTGAACACGGCATTCTCACGGCTGGCCCCTTCACGAGTTTTGATCCGAAGGTGGTTCATCTCAATCATCTCTCCGCAGACACCGAAGCGCTGCCCGAGCACACGGTGGTTACCAGCGGTCTGGGCGAAGTTTTCCCCGCAGACATTCCCGTCGGCACCCTGCTGGAGATTGATCGCCCCCCCGGCGCCCTGCAGGCCACCGCACGCGTCAGGCTCTTGGTGGACGTTTCGAAACTGGACGAAGTGTGGGTCATGAGTGCGCTGCCATGAGCGTGTTCAACTTCCATTCACTGGTGATCCTACTTGCCGCGCTCATCGGGGTGTTTTTGGAGTCGGCATGCACGCTGCCTCGGGATCTGCTCGGCGCGCCGGTTCATCCACTGCCCCCGCTCATCATCTACGCCGCGCTTCAGAGTAATCTCGCCACCCTGACCCTGCTGGCCATCCTGGGAGGGCTCTGGCAGAGCGCGCTCTCGGCCGACCCCGTGGGCATCTCCATGGCGCCCTTGTTTCTGGTCGGCATTTTGGTGGCGAGCTATCGCAAACACTTTGTGCGCCAGCAGTGGTTCGTGCATGCCATGCTGGGCGCGGCCGCCAGCGCGCTGGTGCCGGCGCTCGTATTGTTCATGCTCATCACGCTGGGCCATGAACCCGCACTCAACTGGTTCTCACTCTGGCAATGGCTGGTGGCCTCCGCCGGTGGTGGACTCATCACGCTGGCCATCTTTCCATTGCTGGACCGTGCGCGGCGCGCCCTCACCCACCCCATGGTCCAGGGGGGCTACCGCTTTTCCCACGAGCCGGCATCGGCCGACGAATCATGAACGTGCTGCACGACTCCGCGCCCAAGGAGCGCCGCCTGCCGCATCTCACGCTGGTCGTGTTGCTGGGCATGGGACTCTTGCTGGCCACTCTCTGGCATGTGCAGGTGGTCACTTCGCGCCGCTATGTGGAGAGCCAGAAAACCCAGTCGTTGAGGACGGTGCGCGTGCCGGCCGTCCGCGGGAGCATTCTGGACCGGCATGGCGCGGTGCTGGCGGAGGATCGCCCCGCCTACAACCTCAACGCCTATCTTGAGGAGTTGCGCCCCCACTTCCAGAAGGAGTGGCGCCGCCAGCGTCCCAAGCGCACCTTGAGTCGCGAGGAAAGCGAATCGCTCCAGGCGGCACTGCGCTTTCAGGTGATCAGCAACTTTGTCGCGCGCTCGCGCCTGCGCGCACCCCTGGCCATCACGTCGGCCGATCTCGAGAAGCACCTGCGCGAGCTGCGTGCGCTGCCGTTGGTGGTGGTGAAGGATCTGGATGCGAAGGCCGTGGCGCGATTCATGGAATTGAGCGATGTGATCCCCGGCTTTGAAATCGAGGCCACCCCCACGCGCCATTATCCCTCCATCGCCGCAGCGCATCTGGTGGGGCACCTGCGCCGAGATCACCCCGACGCCGACGAAGAGGAACCCTACCACTATCGCCTGCCCGATTTCGTGGGGCAGATCGGGCTTGAGGCCGCACGCGATGACGCGCTGCGCGGACGCCCGGGAACGCGCACGATGCTGGTGAACAATCTGGGCTACCGCCAGTCGGAGAACGTCGTGGTGCCCTCGCAGCCCGGGCACCACCTACGCCTGACGGTGGACCTGGCCGTTTCGGAAGTCGCCTACAAAGCCTTGCTTGATTTGGGAAGCCGCGCCGGCGCGGCGGTGGTGGTGGACGCCCGCAATGGCGACCTTCTCGCCATCACCTCCACGCCCGCCTTCAACCCCAACGAATTTGTGCCGCGGCTTGATCCGGCCCTTTGGGCACAATACCGAGATGCTCGCCCGACGCCTTTGCTCTACCGAGCCACTCAGGAACGCTATCCGCCCGGTTCCATCTTCAAGATCATCACCGGACTGGCCGCCTTGGAATCGGGCTTGGTGAAGACCAACCAGTTGCTGTACAATCCCGGGTATTATGAATTGGGCAGGCGAAAAATCCGCGATACCGCGCCGCCTGGGGACTACGATTTTTGCAAGGCGTTCAAGCACTCGAGCAACACCTACTTCATCCACTTCGGGCTTGAATGCGGCATCGAAAGGATTATCGAGATGGGCGACCAGTTTTTCCTTGGCCACCGCACGGGGCTGCTGCCCCGGCAGGAGGTGGCCGGTCAATTTCCAACCCGCGATGGGGTGCACCGCGATTGGTATGATGGCGACACGGCCAATCTGGCCATCGGTCAGGGCCGGCTGAGCGTCACGCCGCTGCAGATGGCGTTGATGACCGCCACGGTGGCCAACGGTGGCACGCATTACTGGCCCCGGCTGATTGAGCGCGTTGAACCCGCTGACTCCGCCGCCAGCGCCCAGACCGAGCGGATTCCCGCGGGACGGATTCGCGGGCGGCTCAACGTGTCCCCGCAATCCCTCGCCGCCGTCCAGCACGCCATGTGGGCCGATGTCCATGAGGAGGGCGGGACGGGCCGTGCGGCGTTCATGGAGGGCTTCGCCATCGGCGGCAAGACGGGCACGGCTGAAATCAAGGATGCCGACGGCAGCCGCGACAAGGTCACCTGGTTTGTTTCTTTCGGCCCGGTGGAGAGCCCGCGGTACGCGGTGGTGGTGATGATCGAGGGCGGGGCCTCCGGCGGCAAAACCTGCGCGCCGATTGCCAAGAAAATCTATCAGGCACTCCGGGCGCGCGAGGGGGCGCCGCCGGCCCGGCGCACGGGGCCACTGGCGCGCAACTAAAGCATGCTCGTCCTGCCCGCCATTCCCATCCGCGCCCGCCTCGACCGCGGGTTGCTGCTGGCTCTCTTGGGTCTCATGGCCATCGGTCTGGCCTTTGTGCTCAGCGCCACCCGCGCCAACGATCATTACGCGACGACCGAGCTTTTCCGGCAGCCCTTTTTCAAGCAGATCGTCTTCTACGGCGTCGGGTTTGCCGCGGCTGCGTTTGTCTGCACCCGCGACTACCTGCCTCTGGCGCGCTTCGCCTTTGTGGCCTACTGGGGGTCGGTCGCGCTTCTGGTGTTGGTGCTGGTACCCGGGCTGGGATCCATGCGCTTTGGCGCGCGGCGCTGGTTCGATCTGGGATTCGTCCAGTTTCAGCCCTCGGAATTGGCAAAGATTGCCTTTGTGATGGCCATGGCCCAATTTCTCAGCAGACCCCAAGAGGAACTGCGCCAGCCGGGCATTCTCCTCAAGGCATTGGGGATGGCGGCGCTGCCTTTTCTGTTGGTGCTGCTGGAGCCTGACTTGGGTTCCGCCCTCATGTTCATCCTCCCGGCACTGGCGATGCTGCACGCGGCGGGAACACCAGCCCGGTTTCTTAAACAGCTCTTGGGAGGCGCTGTGTGTGTCGTCGGAGCCGTACTAGTCTATGTGTTTTTCGTGCCACAAGCATGGAAGCCCATCGACCTTCCCGATTATCAGAAGCGGCGCCTCATGGTGTATTTTGGCGTGGACTATGCCACGCAGTATGCGCCGCCCAATGCCACGGCCGCCGACCTGCGGCGCATTCGCGCCATGCAGAGTCGCGACTCGTACAATGTGGCGCAGGCAATGATTTCCGTCGGGTCGGGTGGCCTGACGGGGAAAGGATGGTCGCAAGGCATCCAAAACTCGCAGGGCTATCTGCCCCGCGGCGTCGCCCACAACGACTTCATCTTCTCGGTGATTGCCGAGGAGAGCGGGTTTCTGGGCAGCGCGCTGGTCATCACCCTCTACACCGTCATCCTTCTCAGGGGAATTGGCATCGCGGGCCGCGCCCGCGACCGGCTGGGACGGCTGCTGGCGGTGGGGGTGGTGGCGTTGCTCTTTGGGCACGTCCTTGTGAACATCGGTATGAACATCCGGCTGGTGCCGGTGACCGGGGTGCCGCTTCCGCTCTTGAGTTATGGCGGCACTTCCGTCGTGTGCTCGCTGCTGGCCTTGGGCCTGCTGCAGAGCATCCAACTCCATCAACGATCCAACTAGCTTCCCTCAACATGACTGAACATTCCTCCTCACGCCGTCGCAAGAGCCACCGGTTCCGTCCCACTGGCGGACTTCGCCGACCGCGCGACCCCCAGGCGGCCGCCGACGTGCCCAACCGCGATGAAATGGTGGGCGGCAAGTCGCTGGACGAGCCGGTGTACGAGCAGGCCAAGCACGAGAACACCATCGCGATGGCCGAGGCGCAGGCCTACGGCACCGAGCCCGATCCGGAGCCGGCGGATCTGATCGAGGACGCCCCCGCCGACGCGGAAACGACCACGGAGGCGGCCAAGCCGGCGGCACCCAAGACCATTCTCGACAAGATCCGGCAGGGCGCGAAGAAGGTCATTGGGAAAGTGGGCGCGCTCCTGCGCCAGCGCGAAAAGAGCGGCAAGATTCTTGTCATCAACGCCGAGTCGCTGGAAACGCGCGTGGCCACGCTGGAGCACGGGTCGCTTCAGGAGTTCACCGTTGAAAGAAAGAATCAGGAGCGCATTGTCGCCAGCATCTTCAAGGGCAAAGTGCGCAATCTGGAGAACCGCCTTGAGGCCGCGTTCGTGGACATTGGCATCGAGAAGAACGCCTTTCTGCATTACTGGGACATCACCCCCACCACGCTGGACAGCCGCTACGAGGTGGTGGAACGGAAGAACCGCCCCAAGGCAACCCCGCGCATTTCGCGCGCGGACATCCCCAAGGTGTATGGCGTGGGCAAGGACATCGTCATCCAGGTCACCAAGGGGCCCATCGGCACCAAGGGCCCCCGCGTCACCACGCACCTGGCCATCCCCGGCCGTTTCATCGTCCTCTTGCCCAACACCGACCAGTGCGGCATCTCAAAGAAGATCCAGAACCCCGAGGAGCGGCAGCGCCTACGCAAGATCATCCAGGATCTGGAGATTCCCGAGAACATGGGGATCATCATCCGCACCGCCGGCGAAGGCCAGCAGGTGCGCTACTTTGTCCGCGACCTGCACATGCTCCTCAAGGAATGGGAGCGGGTGCAGTCGGAGATCGAGACAGGCCCCTCTCCGGCCTGTGTCTTCCGCGACCCCGATCTGGTTGAGCGAACCGTGCGCGATTTTCTAACCGAGGACATCGAGGAAATCCTCATCGACGACTCCCGCGAGTTTGATCGTGTGCGGCAGCTCGTGGACGCCTACTCCTCCAAACGCACCAGCGCGAAGATCAAGCTCTACCGCGAGCCCATGCACATCTTCGACCGCTACCACATCAGCCGCCAGCTGGAGAGCACGCTGACGCGCAAGGTGCAGCTCAAGGGCGGCGGCTACATCTACATCGACGAGACCGAGGCCTTGATCGCGATTGACGTCAACAGCGGCAGCCACAAGGGCGGCAAGGATCAGGAGTCGACCATCCTCAAGGTGAACCTGGAGGCCGCGGAGGAAATCTGCCGGCAGCTGCGCCTGCGGAACATCGGCGGCCTGATCGTCCTCGATTTCATCGACATGCGCTCTGGCCGCGACCGGCAGGATGTCTACAAGCGCATGAAGGACGGCCTGCGGCGCGACAAATCCAAGACGCACATCCTGCCCATCTCGCAGCTGGGCCTCATGGAAATGACGCGCCAGCGCCAGTCGGAAAGTGTCCAGTCCTCGGCGTATGACGAATGCTCCTACTGCAAGGGGCGCTCGCGCATCAAGAGCCCGCTGACGATGAGCGTGGAGATCCAGCGAAAGCTCACGGAGATTCTCAAGAACCGCACCCGCGAAGACCAGACGGATTTCCAGTTGCGCATCGTGGTCAACCCCACGGTGCTCGACCGGTTGCGGCGCGAGGATGAGAAGCACCTCAACGATCTGGAGAAACGCTACTACGGGAAACTCTCCTTCCGCCCGGATCCGGAGTTTCACGCGGAGCAGTTCAAAATCTTCAACGCTGTCACCAACGCAGAACTGGCCAACGTCGGCGAACGCGATTGACATCCCGCAGTGGGCACTCTTGCATGGGGCGTTCCTAGGGAAACGTCAACACGCTCGCTCCATGAAACGCCTGCTCTTTGCACTCACACTGCTGCCCGCATGGGCGGCACTGGCCGCCGCGCCCCTGTTGCCCGGAGCCAAGCCGCTGGAATGGGAGGGCGACCTCTCCGCCAAGATGGTGAGGGGCATCAACGCATTCCTGACGACGCAGACTGCGGAGGCGGCGGCACAGCGCGCAGGCCACTGGGCCCGCAACACCACCACGCCCGCGGCCTACAGCGCCTCGGTTGAATCCAACCGCGCCCGACTCAAGATGCGGATTGGCGCGGTGGACGCGCGGCCGGCAGCGCCTGTGATGGAGCTGGTGCAGACCACCTCCGCGCCCGCCCTGCTTCATTCCGACAAGCGCCTCACCATCCACGCCGTGCGCTGGACCGCTTTTGGCGGCGTGCAGGGCGAAGGATTGCTGCTGCAGCCGGTGGCCACGCCTCCCCTGGCACGTGTGGTCGCGATTGCCGACGCGGACCAAACGCCCGAACAAATCGCCGGACTGGCCGGTGGGATCGCGCCCCAATCCCAGTTCGCGTTGCGACTGGCTCAAGCAGGCTGTGTTGTACTCGTGCCCACCCTTGTCAACCGACAGGACACATGGTCTGGAACCGAGTCCATCGCACTGACCAACCAGCCGCACCGCGAATGGATTTACCGTCAGGCCTTCCAGATGGGCCGCCATGTGATCGGTTACGAGGTTCAAAAGGTGCTCTCGGCGGTGGACTGGTTTGCGCAGGAGAATCGTCAGACCCCCCTGCCCATTGGCGTTGCCGGCTATGGCGAGGGCGCTCTGCTGGCGCTTTACAGCGCGGCGTTGGACACGCGCATCCATTCCACTTTCTTGAGCGGCTACTTTGGCCCGCGCGAAAACCTGTGGGCCGAGCCCATTTATCGAAACGTGTTTGGGCTGCTTCCTGAGTTTGGCGATGCAGAGATTGCCAGCCTCATCGCGCCTCGAAATCTGGTGGTTGAGCAGGCGCCCGTGGCCCGCGTGGACGGCCCTCCTCCCACTCGCCCCGGACGCCGCGGCGGTGCCGCACCGGGGGTCATCCAAACTCCGGTGACAGCCCAAGCTCGTGAAGAATTTGACCGCGCCCGGCGCTTTGCCGGTCCGCATGCCGCCCGCTGGCAGTTCGTGGAGAGCGAAGCCTTCGGCGGCGACCGGGCTCTATCCCACTTCGCGGGCGGCCTTTCGGCAGAAACCCGGCTGGAGAAGCCGCAAACGCCCGTGACGCCAGCGCGCATTCCCGACGCGGACGCGCGCCAAAAGCGTCAGGTGGATCAGATGGTTGAGCACACGCAACGCCTGCTTCGGTTTTCGGAGTCGGTGCGCGAGGGCAACTTTTGGAAGGTCCTGCCCCCGGGAGCGGCTGACCAATGGACTGCACAATGCGAGCCGCATCGCCAACGTTTATGGAAGGAGGTCATCGGGCAGTTTCCGCCGGCTTCACTACCGGCGAACCCGCGCAGCCGTCAGATACTGGAAAGCACCAAGTGGATCGGTCATGAAGTGGTGCTGGATGTCTGGCCTGAAGTTTTCGCGTGGGGAATCCTCCTGGTGCCCAAGGATCTCAAGCAGGGCGAACGCCGGCCGGTGGTGGTGTGCCAGCACGGATTGGAAGGCGTTCCGATGGACACGGTGACGCGCGACCCCAAGGCTCAGGCATTCCAGTACTACAAGGGGTTTTCCGCCGAGCTTGCCGACCGTGGATTTATCGTGTTTGCGCCGCACAACCCCTATCGCGGACAGGACGCGTTCCGCGTGCTCCAGCGCAAAGCCAACCCGCTGGGGCGGTCGCTCTTTTCCGTCATCACAGGCCAGCACAACCGCATCATTGACTGGCTGGAGACCCTGCCCTTCGTGGACCAGAAGCGCATCGGATTCTACGGATTGTCCTACGGCGGAAAGACGGCGATGCGCGTGCCTGCGCTGGTGGGCCGCTATGCGCTGTCCATCTGCTCGGCCGACTTTAACGAGTGGATCAAAAAGAATGTCACGGTGGATGCGCGGCATAGCTACATGTTCACCGGCGAGTACGAGATGTTTGAGTACAACCTTGGCCACACATTTAACTACGCCGAGATGGGCGCGCTGATCGCGCCCCGGCCCTTCATGGTGGAGCGCGGCCACAACGATGGGGTGGCGCCTGATGAATGGGTGGCGCACGAGTACGCGAAGGTGCGCCGCATTTTTGCCTATCTGGGAATCGCAGACCGCACCGAGATTGAGTTCTTCAATGGGCCCCACACCATCAACGGTCAGGCCACCTATCGGTTCCTGCATCGACACCTGGACTGGCCCGAGCGGAAATGACCGCGGCCGGCCCCGCGCGGCTCTGGAAGCAACTTCACCTGCCGGCGAGGGGCGCCGACAGGTGAAGTCAATTTCTACAGTAGCCTAGTTGGGGGAATTTACTTTCGATCCAAAGCCGCTTCGATAGCCTTGACGACTTTGGGGGCGTCTGGCTCGGTCTCGGGCTCAAATCTCCCGATGACCTTGCCCTTCGCATCAACCAGAAATTTCTCGAAGTTCCACCGGATCTTCTCCGGTCCGCCCGCCGCCTTGAGCGACTTGTAAAGCGCGCTTGCGCCCTCGCCGTTGACATCGATCTTGGCGTAGATCGGAAAGCTCACCTGATACTTGGTGGCGCAGAAGGTCTTGATTTCGGCCGCGGTGCCGGGCTCCTGTTCGCCAAACTGATTGCAAGGAAAGGCGCAGACGCTGAAGCCCTGGGCGCCATACTTTTTGTGGAGAGCCTGAAGGGCTTCATATTGCGCCGTGAGGCCGCACTGCGAGGCGACGTTGACGATGAGCAGCACCTTGCCCTTGTGGGCCTTGAGCGAGGCGGCCTTGCCGTCAATGTCCTTGAGGGGGATGTCGTAGATTGAATTCTCTGCCGCCCCCAAGCCTATCGCCATCCCCAGCAAAACAAGAAACGCGGCGCACCTCATGATACCCTGCCAGTTAGTTCTTTCCCCCGCCGTGGCATCGTTGAAGCCCCACCGAGTGGGCAATCTCGTCAAACTCATCGGCCGAAACTTCCTCCAGCCGCTTGCCGCGCGCCGCAATCTTTTCAGAAATCTTGAGCGCCTTCTCCGTCATGGAATCGTGCGTCTCGGCCGAGCCACCCAGAAGCGCGAAATTCTCTCCCCGCGTGATGCGCTTGTGGCCGTCTCCATCAAGACCCACACCCACCATCAATGCCTTGGACGGTTTTCTCCCCTGTGGAACCAGCGACATGAGGTGCAACCTAGCACAGCGGCATCACGGCAAACAAGCACAATGTAAATTTCAAGAGGCGCTCCGCATGAATGGCATATCATGGAGCAGAAAGCTGCCGGCCATTGTCGCGTGGCCCAAGTCCCAGAAGAAATGGGACCGCACGCTCCGCCCACTCCCCGGCCGTGGGATAGGACTGCGCCGCGGCGCCAAAGCAGCTGCGCAACATGTCGGTGTTGATGATGCCCGGATTGAGCGGCACGGCAGCCATCCCCGCAGGGAGCTCCTGTGCCAGCGCAAGAGTCAGTCCTTCTACCGCCCATTTCGTCGCGCAATACGGGGCGACTTCCGGCGAGGTGGAGCGCCCCCATCCGGAGCTGAAGTTGACGATCACACCTGATTTGCGCCGCACCATCTCCGGTAGAAAATGGCGCAGCACATTCGCAACGCCTTTGATATTCACGTCCACCACCCGGTCAAACTCCCCTGCGGCGACTTTCCACAATGCCCCGTTGGGGTTGATGACTGCCGCGTTGTTCAACAGCAAATCCGGCGGGCCCCATTGTGCCCTCACGGCCGCCGCCCATTCCGCCACGCGAACCCCGTCACTCACATCGACAGCCTCAACTCTGTGAGGCTCACCCAAGGCACTCTGAACCTCGCAAGCCGCCACCGCGGTGCGGGCACAGCCGGCCACCATGTGTCCGCGGCGCGCAAATTCCACCGCCATCGCCCGGCCCAAACCGCGGGACACGCCCGTGATCACAATCACACGGCTGCTCCTCTTCTTGTCGATCATCCCCCCAAAGGTTAGAAGAATCCCGTGCTGACGCAACGGCCCAACGGCTCCCTCTGTCGATGACGACCTTTGGTGCGACACTGGCAAAGCACCAGCTGCGGTTGCACCGTGAGGAGCTGGTCACAGTGCAACTCAATCTCGGCCGCAAGTGCAATCAAGCCTGCCGCCATTGCCATGTGGACGCCGCACCCTGGCGGACAGAAATGATGGACTCAGAGGTCGTGGATCGCGTGGCGGATTGGATCCAACGCCATCGGCCAGCCGTGGTGGATCTCACGGGCGGCGCGCCGGAAATTCACCCAGACTTCCGTCGCCTTGTGCGGATCTCGCGTTCTGCCGGCGCGATGGTGATTGACCGCAACAATCTCACCATCATTGAGGAACCCGGCTTCGACTGGCTGCCTGAATTTCTGGCAGCCCATCAGGTGGAGGTCATCGCCTCGCTGCCCTGTTACCAGCCAGAAAATGTGTCGCGCCAGCGTGGGCAGGGAGTTTTCGAAAAAAGCATCAGCGCCCTCAAGAAACTCAACGCGCAAGGCTATGGCTCACGCCTTGTGCTCAATCTCGTTTACAACCCCGTGGGCGCGACCCTTCCCGCGCCTCAGGCGGAACTGGAGAACGACTACAAGGCGGCCCTGCTGCGCGACCACGGTGTCCGGTTCAACCGGCTCTACACGTTGACGAACCAACCCATCGCTCGGTTCGCAGAGGACCTCCGTCGGCAAGGCAAGGAGGAGGAATATCTGGCCCTCTTGCGCGAGTCATTCAACCCCACAACCGTCGCTGGGCTCATGTGCCGAAGCACCTTGAGCGTGAACTGGCTGGGCGAGCTGTTCGACTGCGATTTCAATCAAATGCTGGGCATGCAGATGGGAACCGGCACGGTGCGCCGGCTATGGGAGATATCGCCAAGCTCCGTGGCTGGATTGCCCGTGGCGACGGGTGAGCATTGCTTTGCCTGCACGGCTGGCCATGGCAGCAGCTGCACCGGAGCGTTGAGAGTGGAGTAAAGACCGACCAAAGAAAGGTTGAATAAACGCCCCTGCATGAGCCAGCCGTGTGGCAAAAAAAGATTGCCCGCAGCACACACCCTCACTAACCTCGCGATGTGCGTTCCCAACGGCTTGCTTCGGCAACCGGTCGGCAGCTTGGGTCGTGGGGAGGCACACGGCCCCTGACAAGGCCTAGGAACGACACACGAAACCAAAACAACCCTCGAAGCAACATGAAGAAACTCCTCGCACTGGGCGCAATCCTGATCTCCGGCACCGTTTTCGCTGGTGAATTCCCGGACATCAGCATTTCAGACCTCAAGAAAGCCATTGCTGACAAGAAGGTCACCGTGATCGACGTGATGGGATCGGCCTCCTACAAGAAGGGCCATGTCCCCGGCGCGATCGACTTCGCCACCGCGAAGGCAAGCTTCGCCAAGTCGCTGCCGGCCGACAAGAATGCCTTGATCGTTGCCTACTGCGGTGGCCCGACCTGCAAGGCCTACCAGGCTGCCGCCAACGCCGCGGAGAAGCTTGGATATAAGAACATCAAGCACATGTCCGCGGGCATCTCTGGATGGCTGCAGGCCGGTGAGAAGACCGAAAAGAGCAACTAGCTCCTTAGGTTCCTGTAAGTTTGTAAGAACACCCCGCTTCGGCGGGGTGTTTTTTTATGGGCCAGTGGGAATCCGCCATCGCGATCCCTCACTCCTCCTCGATATTCCCCGCCGCCTCTGGTTTCCTTGCGCGTACTGGAAATGAACATTGCCACCCATCACCCACTGTCCCGTCGCACGTTTCTTCGTGGCGCGGGAGTCGCCATGGCGCTTCCCTGGCTTGACGCCATGCGCCCGGCGTTTGGCGCGGCCGCATCCGGGGCGCCACCGCGGCGCATGGTTTGCATCGAAACCAACATGGGGATCCTTCCCCAATTCTTTTTCCCCAGAAAGGCCGGGGCGAGGACGTTGCCAGTCCGTACCTGGACCGGCACAAGTCGCACCGCGGCCAGATTTGAGTGTTGAGCGGCGTGGGTCATCCGGGCGTCACCGGCGGCGACGCGGCGGAGCGGTGCTTTCTCACCGGCACACCCCATCCCGAGCGCGGCGGATTCCGAAACGGGATTTCGCTCGACCAGTTTGCCGCCGAAGAGATTGGCAACCGTACGCGTTACCCCTCGCTGGTGCTGGCGGTGACCAATGAGAACTCGACTTTGAGCTACACGCGCAGCGGCTCCCCCATCCCCTCTGAAAAAAGCCCCCGGAAACTTTTTGAACGGATCTTCATCCATGGCAAGCCCTCGGAAATCGCCGCCAACGTCGTGGCACTGCAACAGGGCCGGAGCCTGCTAGATATTGTCGGCGATCAGTCCCGGCGCCTGCATCGTTCGCTCTCGAAGGCGGATCAGTCGCGGCTCGACCAGTATTATTCGAGCGTGCACGGTCGCCACCCTCTCCATTCTCGTCCACAGTCCGGCTGGCCGATTCGGATCTGGCCGGCCACCTCGCGCGCCACTATGCCGACTGTCTTGGGCCAGTTGGGCCAGTCGCTGCTGAAATTTGATCCAGCGCAATCGGACGGGCCGGGCCTCACAGCCGTGCGCCGTCTCACCCGCGCAGAATATGAGAACACCATCCGTGATCTCTTCGACATACCGGGCATCGCTCTGCAGGGCAACCTTCCGGCGGACGGCTCGGTGCATGGCTTTGACAAAAACAGCGAGGCACTCGACCTCTCGCATGTGAACCTCGCCAAATATGTGGAAGCGGCCGAGCATACGCTGGAGCTGGCCACCGCGCCGCGCCCGATGCGCCGACGGTTCAAAAACGCCGAATCTCCCTTTGCAACAGCGGCGGCTTTGTGGCGCATGTGGTGCTCAATGGCGACGGCGTCCTATTGCGCAACAAGCAGCCGGATCCAGATTTTCCACCCTCCGGAGAGCAAGGCCATATTGACGAAGGCGCTCACGAACGAATGGGCTCATTCCAAAACGGCAGCTCCGTCGGCCTGTTTCGGCATGAAGATGAATCCTTGAGTCCCTACTTCATCGAGCACGTCACCCTCTATCCGGGGCGCTATCGGGTGCGGACGTCGCTCTGGGCGTTTCAGTGGGACAAGGGCAAGGTGCTTCCCGCTCGCGGCACCGAGGCGGCGCGGCTCTCAGTGGTGCAACTGACGGGCGATGGCCGCGGCGGCCAGCATCCCAGCACGGTGCTTGGCTACTACGACGCGCCCTCGCTCGAATCAAAGGAACACGAGCTCATCACCTGGCTCAATCACAACGAGCTGATTGGCTTTAACGTCGCCTCGCTCGCCCCAGTGGCCAACTACTCTCGCAAGGGACGCGCCATGGCTTTTACCGGCCCTGGCATCGCCTGCGACTGGCTCGACATCGAGGGGCCTTTGCACGAGTCCTGGCCGCCGACCGCGCACAAGACTCTCTTTGGCAACCTTCCCATCGAGGAATTTAAATCCGAATTCCATGCCAATGCCACGGCCCCTACGCGCAAAAAGGTGCGCCAATTGGGCGCGGGCCGCAATCGCCCCGACCCCGAGCCGGGTCTCTGGAGTGTTCGCAGCACCAACGCTGTGGCCGATGCCGACAAGCTGCTGGGCGCCTTCCTTCCGAGGGCGTTTCGACGCCCCGTGGATGCCGCCATCCGGAAGCAGTACGTGGACAAAGTGGAATCCAGACTCAAAGCGGGAGACTGTTTTGAAACGGCGATGCGCTGGGCCTATCGCGCCGCGCTGTGCGCGCCGGATTTCCTCTACCATGTCGAGCCTCTCAAAGGGCTGGACGACTTCGCCTTGGCGAATCGCCTCTCCTACTTCCTTTGGAACTCGATGCCCGACGCGCGCCTGACCGAACTGGCCGCCACAGGCCGGCTGCGCACGCCCGCCGTGCTTCGCGCCGAGGTTGATCGCTTGCTCAAGGATCGGAAGTCGGACCGGTTTGTGGAGGACTTCCTGGGCCAATGGCTGAAGCTGCGCGCCATCGCGGCAAATGACCCCGATAAAAAACTCTATCCGGAGTTCAGTCCCTATCTTCAGGATTCCATGGTGGGCGAAACGCGCGCCTACTTTCGTGAGTTGCTCGAGAAAAACCTCGGCGCGGAATGCCTCATTTCGTCCGACTTCGCCATGCTCAATGAAAGGCTCGCGCGCGGCATTATGGCATTGGCGGCGTCGTGGGATCCGGATTCCGGCGCGTCCCGCTGCCGCCGGGTTGCCCACGGGGCGGGTTCATCACGCAGGCCGCCATCTTGAAAATCACTGCGAACGGCACCACCACCTCCCCCGTGCCGCGTGGCGACATCGACCCCTTCATCGGCATCAGCTTCAAACTTGGCCCCGCGGTAGGCACAAGCGGCGCGCTCCCGGACGGGCGTCGATTTAAAGGCGTGCGCGAGTTCCAAGCACTGGCGGCGGCAGACTCCCCTCGCCTGCTCGCCAATCTGGCCCGCCAGCTGGCCGTTTACGCCACCGGCCGCGGGATGAACTTCCGCGACCGCACTGCACTCGCCGGTTGGGTTGCCCGCACGCAAGAACAGGGCGGCGGCATCCGCATCCTCTTCCACGAGCTCATCCAAGACCCCTTGTTCCACACGCGATGAACCCCCTTCTGTGCCTTGTTGTTTTCTTCGCCTGCCTCGTAACGGTCCCATTGACTGCCGACGAGCACCGCCACCGTGTGTTTGGTCTCTTCGCCACGAATCGAGGACTTTCAAAAACTCTTTTTGGGCTTCCCCGAGGTGAAGCTGATGCGCGTGGACTACGCCGTCTCCATAGCGGTGTTCGACTACGACGCCCCCAAGCTCGGTGGGGGCAAGCAGGAGAAGGCGCTGGAAAATCTGGACACCCGGATTCGCAATGCCTCGCGCGGCACATTCGGCATCAAGCCCCTGTCTACGACGCCGCGCGAGAAGCTCGAGCGAATTGAAATTGGTGTGCTTGGGTTTGACTGCAAGGCCTGCGCCTTTGCTGCCTGCGAGTCTGTGGCCCGGGTTGACGGGGTAGAATGGGCGTTCTCAAGTTTCAAGGAAGGGCTTGTCACAGCGTGGATTGACACTCAGCGAACCAACCGTGCTGCGTTAGAGGCTGCGCTCAAGCAGCGCAACGTGACCCTCAAGAGCGCAAAGAGCACGCCCTAGCACCCTTCCGAGAAATGCTCACCAGCCGGGCGGAAGTCCCTGCAGCGTTTCCTTGAGGATCTGACGCACCGCGGTTTTTTCGACGGCAGGCAGGTAGGCATACTCAGCGTCGGGCTGGGTTGTGTTTAACGCCTGGGACATCCGCTGAAAAACTCGCGCCTTCATTTCTGAAGGCAATCCCTGAAATGCGGCGCCATAGATCATGTAACTGCAGCGGTGTTTGAAGATGCGCGTGCGCAGGTCGAAATCCCTGAGGGAAGTTCCGGTGCTTGTGGCCCGGCGATCCTTAGCAAAATCTGCCTTGAGATCCGCATCGCCCGCCACACCGCCCGCAGGCAGCGCGACCTCATCGGCAAAAAGAATGTAACGAGTCAGCGATCGTGCCACACGGTCTAGGTCAGTTGCATGGGCTGCGCTGAGCTTGCCTGCGCCCGTGGCCAGATGATTGCGCGTGCGGTAGGTTGCCTCAATCGCCCGGTTGACGAACCCTGCCTGATGCTCAAGCAGAAGATGCGCGAGAAGGTCGCTCTTGGCCACAGGATAGCGGGCAAAGGCGAATTGCTTCCCCGGTTCCACCGGAATGCGGGTCAATCCCTGCGGCGACGATCGACCGATGAGGTTTCCCCAGTGATTGGTCAGGCTGCCCTGCCCCGTCAGGTACCAGCCACCAAAGCGTTCGTTCAAGGGGATTCCATGGCCCGTCTGCTCCTGTCGGAATGACTCAAGGCTGCCGCCGCTGGGGCCCGGTACGACCGATTTGATGAGCACTCCCGGTACGAACTGGGTATCGGCGGCCGAATGGCAATTCATGCAGCGAGTGGATCGCTCCACGCGCGGTGCCGCGGCGGTGCGCGGGAAATCAAAGATATAAAAAATGCCGCCGAGATCAGGATCCAGTGACACAATCTCCACCTTGCCACCTGGGACATAACCCAGATAGATATCCTCGTTGAAATAAATGGCGCGCGGATTGGAGGGCGTGATGAGGCTCAGTTGCAGGCTGGTGGTGGAGAACACGAGCATCTGCGTGTGCGGAGAGATACGCAGGGCCTTGAGAACATCCAGAAGGTAGGCCTTCTCGCTCGAACGGTCGGGGGCAATCTGGCCGCCTTCCAATGCTGCACGCACCTTGCTGAAGCGATCCTGCAAGGGCCGCTGCCAGTATTGATGGGGCGGCTGATCCAGCTCGTAGGACAAGGACAGCGGCTCGGCACCCATGACCACGCAAGCGGCCCATGCCAGTCCCACGAACAAAAGCGGCCGTACCATGCGCCGCGTTGGACGGCCGACGTTCGTGGCCCCTTCAAGCGCCGCTGGGCTCGTTTGGTCCGAATGGCCCATCCCCACGCCGCACTCGCTAGAACCGGGTGTCTGGTTTTTCAATCACCGTCTCCTTGATCCAAATGTTGCGGTACCGGACATCATGGCCTTCGCACTGCAGCTTCAGGCCCTGCGGCGTGTCGGTGATTCCGCGTCCCCCATCGTTGCCACCGTCCACTCCAGAATTCGCGCCACCCCACACCTGACCAATCGCGACGTTGTCATGCACCTTCTCCCCGTTGAAGTACATCGTCACCAGTGCCTTTTCCGCCCGCACGCCATCCTTGAATCGCGCGGCTCGAAAATGAATGTCGTAGGCATTCCACTTTCCCAACCCTGCAAACGCGTGGTAGGGCGAAGGGGTTTCATTAATCACCGCACCCATGCCGTGCTTGGTTTTGTCACCCTCCATGATCTGGATCTCGTAGCGATTCTGCAGATAGACCCCGCTGTTGCCCCTCGGCTTCATCACGCAGAACTCCACGTGCAAGCGAAAGTCCCGATACGCCTTCTTTGTAACAATGTCTGCCGTCCCGTACTTGCCTCCGGCCGCCACCGGATCGTCGGTCTGCACACATTTTTTCGACCGGTCCACGGGGTCGTCCACAATCTTCCACTTGATGGGCAGCGAGGAGGCGAATCGCGGCCCCTGCCAATAAGTCCACTTGTCATCGAGCATGGCGCGCGTACCCTCCAGAATCAGTTCGGCGCCCTGCACCGGCTTGGCCCCCACACCGATGTGTGTGTCCTCTGCCCGTGTTTCCAAGCGGGCCAGGGATGTGGAGAGAAGTGATGCGACGATCAGTGCCGATGCGGTTTTCATCATGTGCTCGCTTTGAGCCCAGAGAATGACACAGACCTTTTCCGAAAGTAAATGCGAACCCTTCGAAGGCTCAAGCACCCTGCGGCACCAAAACCCTTGCCGCGCGACTTTTATGAACGCGACTGCGCGGCGGTTGCGCGAGAGCTGTTGGGACATTGGCTCGTGCACCGCATAGGCCGGCAATCGCGTATCGGCCGCATTGTTGAAGTCGAAGCCTACCTGGGCCCGCATGACCGTGCTTCCCACTCACGTTTTGGTCGCACTGCACGCAACGCCGCCATGTTTGGCCCACCCGGCCATGCCTACGTGTACTTCATCTACGGCATGCACCACTGTTTCAATGTGGTCGCCGGGCCGGTGGGATCGGGTGCTGCGGTTCTGATCCGGGCGCTTGAACCCATTAGCGGCATCACGGGGTACACCAACGGCCCTGCCCTGCTCTGCCGCGCCATGAATATTGACCTGCGCGACAATGAATGCGACCTGTCAGGGCCTCGCCTGTGCATCACCAAGCCTGACTCACAATTGCCCACCACCATCATCCGACGATCTCGCATCGGCGTAGGCTACTCTGGACTTTGGTCGCGCCGCCTCCTGCGGTTCTACTTGAAAGGGAACCCTTTCATTTCGCAGGCGTGATCCGCAGTTTCCTCCGCGCCCATGGAGCGGTTGCGTTGAGCCCTTGACTACACGGTTGATTCTTTGCTTACCGCAATGCCATTCTTTTTCATGGGTAAGGTTGATTGTCCGATGTGCGAAATGATCGACGTGCTGGAACACCCTGAGAAATGGGAATGCGTCATCTGCGGACACGAGTGGACACGCGCATCCGAACCCGAAGCGCCCGCCGGCCCGCGTGTCGTCAAGGATGCCCACGGCAACGTGCTCGTGGATGGCGATGTGGTCGTCTTGATCAAGGATTTGAAGCTGGGCGGATCGCAGGTACTCAAAATGGGATCCAAATCAAAACCCATC
>SYLI01000003.1 GCA_005809105.1 Verrucomicrobiales bacterium
CCTTGAGTTCTGCCGCCAGCTTCGGCGAGAGCGTGGTATCGGATGATGCCGCCGGTTGAGTCAGTGCCGGAAGTTCCACCATATCTTCCAGTAGCATCGCATCCATCGACACCGGGTTGGCGCCTTGCGGCACCGCAGATGGCTGGGCAGCTTCGGCCTCCGGAGTGGTTTCACTTGCGGTGGAAGAAGCGCGCCCGGCTTCGGGTTCAGTGGGGCGCGCTTGAGAGGCCACCGCGTCCTCTGGTGTGGCTAAAGCGTGTTCTTCGCCGCCAGTCTGGGATTGCGATTGGCGGGCTGCGACTGCGGCACCGGATCTGGATTCCGCTCTGGATTCAGCCGGACGATGGGGTTCGTGCTGGCGCAGATTCACAGATTGGCCGGCCAAATCCAACGAGTCCTGGCGAACACTTCGGACGGGCTTGGGTGCGGATGGCTTGGGCTTGCCCGGCTTGCCGCGTGCGCCCGAATGCCCTGTGGCCTTGCTGAGCAGTTCTTCAAAGTCACCCGTGGCGGATTGATTGTCACCGGGCGGCAACGGCAGCACGCCCTCGGAATCGGGCGGGACTGCTGTGCGGGGCGGCACGGGCGGGATGGCCGCAGGAATCATGGCTTGCCTCCTTGGGTTTCGATGATGATCTTTTTGTAGGAATCCTGCACCTGCTGCAGCATCAGCCGGCCAGCGGGGCTTGAGTCGAGCACCAGTTGGTTGAAGACCGTCGCCTGATTGGTGGGCGTCATGAAGAACTGGATGCGGGCGATTTCGGGCGCCGGGTTGAGCTTGATGGCAGCCACGGCATTGGAGAGCGAGTTGGCCATCATGCGCTCGTAGAGCCGCGCCATCTCGCCCAGCCGGTTGGATTGCGACTGGCGGATCACCAGATTGCGCGCCTCGTATTCGCGTTGCAGTTCCTGCCGCGCCAGCGTGACGGCGTTGGTGTAGGAGCCAATCTCCATGAGCTGCCTTTCCAGCTCGCGATTGAGCGCGTCCAGCCGATTCTGCCGTTCCTCCAGCCGCCGGAATTGGTGGCCCAGCCCGTCCACCAGCTTCTTGATGTCCGGATCGTCAAAGCGCAGACCGCCCGGATCGCCGCCCGCGTTGAGATTGTCGAGCGCCTTGCGAAGTTCAATGAGGTGGGCCTGATCGGGCACCGCCGTTTCGCGGTCCTTGTGGGTGATGTGGGTGGCGTTGTCCTCCTGCGGGCCGGTGGCGTTGGTTTCGCGCCTGATTTTTTCGATGGCCGCGGCCGTCTCTGCGATCTTCTGCTCGATGTTGCCCGTGCGCTTCATCATCACGAAGAGCACCACGACAAACGCCACCATCCCGACCCCGGCGGCAACCCATGGTGATGTGAGCAGTTTTTTCACGCCTCGATTCGTTCAGGTTTTCAGAGCAGTTTTCCTGCCGAGCGGGCGGCGTCGCGCTGTGCCACTGCCTCGTCCACCGACAATTGTTCGTGCCGCGACACGCCCCGGTCGTAGGCCATGCGCTGTTTGTCCTGCAGTTTGTCCAGCGACTCGCGCCGCTGGCGGGCCGCCACCAGTTGTGTCTGGCGCTCGTCCACCCAGGCCTGAAGCCGGGCGGTGTGGATTTCCAGCGCCTTTAATTGTTCGCGCAGCACCTGGCGCGCGCCGTGGAAGCGCAGCAGTTCCTCCGAGCGGGTGCGGCCCGCGCAGGCCTTGCGGCACTGGTCGTGATTGGCTTCGATGGCGCCCTCCACCGTGCGTTGGCGCGCCATGTGTTCGTCCATGATTCGCAGCGCCTGGGCGTAGCCCTCCTGCGCCTGCTGCTCTTCGGTCTCGCGCAGGCCAAGCACGCTTTGCAGGGTGAACCGGTAGGGTTTCATGCGTCAGCGGCCATTTAGAGGGCAACCCTCGCCAGCCGGGTGGCACCCCATCCGGGATTGCTTCGCGGCGCCTGACTCGCGGGTGCTGCGGCAGCGTGAACTGCGGGAGCCGGTGTCGCGGCGCCAGACTCGCGGGTTTCAGCCATGGGCCCCACGACACCCCGAAGCAGCTTCCAGCTCTCGTCACGGGAACAGTACGCGCGGTAATCCTGGCGCAGGAATTGATTGAAGGGCTCGTGCAGCCGGATGGCGCGGTCAATGGTCGGATTGCTGCCGGCCTTGTAGGCGCCGATGGAAATGAGATCCTGGTTTTTCCGGTAGGTGGCCATGGTGTCGCGCGATTCGCCCGTCAGCGCCTGCTCCGGCTCGGAGAGCAGGTCCTGGTTGAGGCGGCTCACGCTCTGCAGCACGTCAATGGCCGGGTAATGATTGTGGGCCGCCAGCTCGCGCGAGAGCACCAGGTGTCCGTCGAGCACCGACCGCGTGGCGTCGGCGATGGGATCGTTCATGTCGTCGGCCTCCACGAGCACGTTAAAGAGGCCCGTGATGGAGCCGCGGTCATTGTTGCCGGCGCGTTCGAGCAACTGCGGCAGCATGGAAAACACCGAGGGTGGGTATCCGCGCGAGGAGGGCGGCTCGCCGATGGCCAGCCCGATTTCGCGCTGCGC
>SYLI01000064.1 GCA_005809105.1 Verrucomicrobiales bacterium
CGGGCGGCTACCCGAAGTTCGCCAGCCTCGAAATCATCCGCAGCCAGCACTTCCCCGCCGACTGGCAGGGCCGCGTGGTGACGTGCGACTTCCGCGCGAACCGCGTGACGTCCTTCAGCATCACCGACCAAGGCGCGGGCTACATCACGAAGCAGGAGGTCGACATCTGCCGCACCTCGAACAACACCTTCCGGCCGATTGACGTGAAGCTCGGGCCCGACGGCGCGCTCTACATCGCCGACTGGAGCAACCCCATCATCAACCACGGCGAGGTGGACTTCCGCGACCCGCGCCGCGACCGCGAGCACGGCCGCATCTGGCGCGTGGCGGTGAAGGGCAAAGCCGGTTTCAAGAACCCCGCGCTGGCGAAGGCCGGCACCACCGCGCTGCTGAACGAACTGCTTTCCCCCAACCACTTCACCTCCTCCCAAGCCAACCGCCTGCTGGTAGAGAAAGGCTCCGCCACCGTCGCGCCCGAGTTGAAGACGTGGACCGCGCAGCTCAAGGACGAGAAGCAACTGCTCGCCGCGCTGTGGATTCACCAGTCCCTGAACATCCCCGCGCCCGAATTACTGACCCGCGTGCTGGCGGCAAAAGATGGCCGCATCCGCGCCGCCGGAGTTCGGGTGCTTAGTCACATGAACGTGCCGTCGCCGATACGGTTGGCCGACCCCAACGGAACGGTCAGCACTTACCTATCGGATGCCGATACCGCTTACTATCAAGGCTCAACCAACCCCCGCCTGGCGCAACTCGTGGCCGACCCGCATCCACGCGTGCGCATGGAAGCCGTTCGCATGGCTGCGCGATATCCTCACCTAAAATCCGTCGAGCAAGTGCTCTCCGCCGTGGACGGCATCGGTGCCGACACCTTCCTCGACTACGCCGTCTGGCTCTCCATCAACGAGCTGGCGCAGCCATTCCTCGCCATGCTGGAGTCCGGCGCGTGGTCGCCCGATTCACCGGCGAAGCAGCAGCAGCTTGAGTTCGCCATGAAGTCGCTCGACCCCGCGCTCGCGTCGTCGAGCGTCGCGAAGATTCTTGCCGCCAAGCCGCTGACCAAGGACGGCGCAGGCCCGTGGATTGAACTCATCGGTGCCGCCGGTGGCCCGGCGGAAATCAACCGCCTCTGGGAGCAAGTCGCGAAGCAGGACTTCAGCGACGCCGCGCTCATCCGCGCGATGAATGCCCTCGCCTCCGCCGCGCGCTTGCGTGGCGTGAAGCCCGCCGGTGACGGCTCGCGCGCCACCGCGTTCTTCTACTACGCCACCGCGCCGCAGCGCGTCGCGGCCTTGGACCTCATGGGCGCGTGGAAGAATCCCGGCGCGGCCTTCGCTGAGATGGTGAAGCTCGCCGGCGATGAGAAGACGCCCGCCGAAGTCCGCACCGCCGCGTTCGCCGCGTTCCGCGAGCTGGGCGCGATTGGCCCCGTGCTGGGCGCGTTGCAGCCGCTGGCGGCGAAGACTTCGCCCGCGCCCGTGCGCCGCGCCGCCGCCGTCACGCTCGCGTCGCTCCAGCCCGCGAAGTTCGCCGACCTCGCGCTCGACGAACTGGCGGAGACCAAGACCGACGCCGAGGCCCTCGACCTCTGGCGCGCCGTGCTCGCCACGAAGGGCGCGGCCAAGCAGTTCGGCGAAAAAGTCGGCAGCCGGACGGCGCTACCCCCGCACGTCGCCAGCGCCGGCCTCCGTGCCGCCCGCGAAGGCGCGCAGCCCGATGCCACGCTCGTCGCCTCGCTCACCAAGCTCGCGAACATCACCGCGCTTTCCCCCGACAAGCTCACGCCTGCGAAGCTCAAGGAACTGGCTGACCTCGCCGTGAAGTCCGGCGACCCCGCGCGAGGCGAGCGCGTGTATCGCCGTGCGGAACTGGGTTGCGTGCTCTGCCACAGCATCGGCGGCGTCGGCGGCAAAGTCGGTCCCGACATGACCAGCCTTGGCGCGGCGGCTCCGGCGGATTACCTCGTCGAGTCCGTGCTGCTGCCCAACGCGAAAATCAAGGAGGGCTACCACGGCATCACCATCGAGACGAAGGACGACCTCGAATACAACGGCATCCTCGTGCGTGAGGCGGGACAGGAAGTTGTTCTTCGCAATGCGCAGAATCAGGAAGTCAGCGTGGCGAAAGCGAACATCCGCAAACGCGCAAACGCGCAGTCGTCGCTGATGCCCGCCGGATTGATCGACACGCTCCCCGAGTCCGAGCGCAACGACCTCGTCGCCTTCCTCAGCCGGCTCGGCAAGCCGGGTGATTATGATGCGAGCAAAGGCGGCGTGGCGCGTGTCTGGCGCGTCTTGCCCGTGACTCACCGCATGGGGCAGGATGGCCTCGCGCCCTTCGTAAAGGGCGACTTCACAGGCAAGTGGGATCAGTTCCACAGCGGCTTCAGCGGCGGGCTTGCGTGGGGCACGCTCAACACACTTGTGAACGGGGCGTTGCCAAAGTCCGACTTCGTTGAAATGGGAAAAGCCCCGCTGCACGTCACGGTGAACCACCTCGTCGCAGGCACGACTTTCACCGCGTCGAAGGCCGGCGTGGTCACGCTCACGCTCGAAGGCAGCGACAACCCCGACGTGTGGCTTGACGGCAAGCCCGTGAAGCCCGCGACGAACGGCGAAATCAAGACGACCGTCGCCGCCGGCGCGCACACGATCGTGCTCCGATTCGACGTGCAGCGACCCCCGGCGGCGACGCGCCTGCGCTCGGCAGACGTGACGTTTTCCTTGCAGTAGGATTGGCGCTCGGAGAAAGGACGACGCGCCTGTGCGCGCGCTTAACTCAGCTCGATGGCGCGCTTTTCAGAGTGCGAACGGAGCGCGGCTTCGAAGAGCTCGTGGCTGGCAACGGCCTCTTGGGGCGTGGCGCAGCCGAAGCGCGCTCCGAGGGTGCCGGCCCACTCGGCGGCGTATGCCGCCCACATTTGTAGAAAGCAATCGGGGAAGCCCGCCTCGAAAATACCGCCGGTGATGGTGGGGAAGGCCATCTGATGGCCAAGGTCGGTGCGCTGCCAGCATTGTTCGCTACTGCGGGCAAACGTCCAGAGCGTCTTGGGTTCCTTGGTGCTGAACTTGGCACCTCCCTCGGTGCCGAGCACTTCGAGATACCACGAGTTGGTCTCGCCGGGGGCAAGCCGCTTCTGTTCCAGCCGCATCGGCACCTCGTGCCCTTCGACGAGCACGTCGGTGTGCAGCATGGCATTGTCCCACGTGTCGCAGGCGGCCATGCCGCCGCGCCCGTCGGGGCGTTGGGTGTAAATCTTCTGGAGCTGGGCGTAAACGCGGCGCGGCTTCCAACCCAGCCGCAATGGGACATGAACGGTGTGCATGCCCAGATCTCCCATCACGCCGATTTCGCCGCAGAATCGCGCCTGTCGTTTCCAGTTGATGGGCTTGGCGGGATCCATGTCGCTGGCGTGGTGAAAGCCGCAGCGGATTTCCAGCAGGCGCCCAAACGCGCCCGATTGCGCGGCGTGGATGACGCGCTGAGTGCCGGGCATGAAGGGAAACTCGGAACTGCAGCGGACGAAGCGGCCGGATTGCGTGGCGGCCTGGGCGATGCGGCGCGCGGCCGCGAGGTCGATGCCAAAGGGCTTCTCGGCGAGCAGATCCTTGCCGGCATTGAGCACGTCAAGGTAGAGCGCCTCGTGCAGATGGTGCGGCACGGCGACGTACACCACGTCCACCTCAGGCGAGGCGAGCAGCTCGTGGTGATTGCGCGTGCGCAGGCGCACCGTGGGAACCCGGGCGAACCAGTCGAGGAGCGGTTCCGCTAGATCGCACACGGCCGTGAGCTCGGCGCGCACGGGCATGTCTTGCAGCACGAACCACCGGCCAAACGCGCTGGCGGCCTCGCGACCCATGAGGCCGCCGCCGATAATTCCCACGCGCATCAAACCCTGTGTCGAAGCACCGGTTTGACGAGTCATGGCTTTGGGGCGGACTTCCCGGCCTTGGTCTTGGGCGCGGGATTTGCGGCGCGCCGCTTGTACACGGTCTCCATGAACAGCGTCTCCTTCTCGCCCTCCACGGCAAACATCTTGAGCGTCTTGGTATTGGCATCGACGATCTCGGTGACTTGCTTGAAGGAAACCTCGCGCTGCTTCATGGGGTCGTACGCGGTGCCATTCATCACGTTCACCTTGCCATCTTTTTCGCAATGGCCCTTGTAAACCATCATCACCGACGCGAAGGAATCCACCCAGGTGCCCGTGTACTGTTTCTTATGGGCCTCGTAGCCCAGCACGGCGTGCCCGTGGAAATCCATGTCACCGAACTTGCCATTGAAGTCGGAGATGAGCCAGAAGCCGCCCGGTTGCAGGCGCGCGATTTCCACCCCGCTGCCTTCCATGGTCTGGCCCGGGGCGATGTGGAACTTGGCCTTTCCATCCCACGTACCGGCCATCGCCTTGAGATGGGCATGGTGTTCGCCCGGCTTCTCCATCACGGGGGGATCTTCGGCCGTTGCGAGGAAGGGAAGTGCGGCGGCAAGGAGCGGGAGCCATGGATTCATTTGAGAGTGAGACAGCGTGGTTGCGATGCGCAACGCTAGCACGTGGCCCATCGAGATGGCAAATTCATAGCTTATCGCCCGCCGCCACGGGGATGATTTTCCAGGAGAAGGGATAGTTGTAGGGTTCGCCTTGGCCCACCTTGTATGACGCCTTGATGATGAAATAGAGGTTGGTGATTTCCCACGCACGCATGAGCACCCACATGGCCCCTTCGGTGTGGTGCAAGTTGCCGGGCAGCCTGCCCAGCAGCTGTGCCAGCAGCCATAGCGCGGCGAAGACGATCGTCATGGTGAGTTGAAAATTGAGGGCAGCGCGCCCCTGCCAGTCCACCGCCGGATCGGCGTGGCGCCGGATGAGCCACACCACGAGCGGACCCCACACGTTGGCGGCACGCAGGTGCGGCAGCAAAAGCAGGAGCGCGGCAAGGTGGCAGGCAAGCTCCCACGTCCGGTCGGGTTTTGGCACGCACAGGATGTAGCTCAAGGTGCCGTGGTTGGACAAGGACGCGTGCGGGCGAGAGTTTGACTCGGCGAGCGGATTGTGTCATAAACTCCGCAAGGGAGGAGAAGCTCATGAGGATCAACACCCGCTTTGTGGCCATTGCTTTGGCCTTGCTAGTCCTGACGCAATCGCAAGCCATCGCCACGCCTTCGGGCACGGGCAAGGATGCGCCGGCCATCATCGCCGACGTGGTGGTGTGCCGCCCGCTGGGTTTGATGGCGCTGCTGGCGGGTTCCACGTTCTACGTCCTTAGCCTGCCATTCACCGTGCCGGCACGTGGCACAGAGGCCGCCAAGCGCACCTTGGTGGACTACCCTTACCACTACACCTTCACCCGGCCGTTGGGGGAGTTTTACGACGAAGATCTCTAGGCGTTTGCCTCCCGCGCCACCACTTGGCGTTTGACGGTTCGGCCCCGGGCTTGGAAACTCCCTTCGTGCCCGAGTGGTTGCCGACATGAATGCCATGAGCCGATGCTTCGTTTTCCTGCTGCTCACCGTGAGCGGGCTGACCCTTTGGGCCGCCGAGCAGAAGCCGCACTATGAGATGGGGCGGAAGACGTTTGATGGCATCGGCAAGTATTACTTCGGCCGCGAAATCGCGCACTACATGACCCACCACGCCGCGCCGTGGCTGGAACGCGCCGAGCGCGAAAAGGAGGAACGCCCCGACCTGCTGCACAAGGCTCTGGCGTTAAAACCCGGCGAAGTCATCGCCGACATCGGCTGCGGCACGGGCTATCACAGCTGGCGCATGGCCCAGGCGGTGGGGCCCAAGGGTGTCGTGTATGGCGTCGAGATTCAAAAGGAGATGCTTGAACACCTCGCCGTCCAGATGCGACAGCGCGGCGCCACCAACGTCGTGGGAATCTTGGGCACCACCAAGGATCCCAAGCTGCCCGCTGCGGTGGATTTGGCGCTGCTCGTGGATGTGTACCACGAGTTTGATTTCCCGCACGAGATGATGCAGGCGCTCTGCGCCAAGTTAAAACCGGGCGGGCGCGTGGTCTTCGTCGAATTCCGCGCGGAGGATCCCAAGGTGCCCATCAAGGCACTGCACAAGCTCTCCCAAGCCCAGCTCCGGAAGGAAATGTCAGCGCAGCCGCTCGTCCATGTGGAAACGCTCGACGTGCTTCCCTGGCAGCACATCGTGGTGTTCCGCAAGCGCGCCGCGCCTTAAGTAGCGGCACCGGTCGCGTTTCTTTTTATTCCTGCGCCGCCTTGGCGCCGTTATTCTCACCGCCCTATGGAATGGCTTGCGGATCCCCGGTTGTGGATGGCCTTCGCCACGCTGACGGTGCTGGAGGTGGTGCTGGGCATCGACAACGTCGTGTTTGTTTCCATCCTTGCCGACAAACTGCCCGACGACCAGCGCCCGCGCGCCCGCAGGTGGTGGCTTTTACTCGCGCCGCTCAACCGCATCCTGATGTTGGTGGGCCTGGGCTGGCTGGTGGTAAAACTCAAAGTGCCCTTCCTACACCTCCCGGCGGTGCTCGGCGCGGGTCCGTGGCATTTCTCCGGCAAAGACCTCGTGCTCATCTTGGGCGGGATGTTCCTGCTCTACAAGAGCACTCGCGAGATTCACGAAAAGCTGGAGGGCGAGGATGGCGCCTTGACGCGCGCCCTGCCGCCCAACTTCGGCGCCGTGATGGGCCAGATCCTGCTCATCGATCTGGTGTTCTCGCTAGACTCGGTCATCACCGCCATCGGCATGGTTCCCGAAGGCCCGGGCAAGGTGCCGGTGATGGTGGCGGCGGTGGTCGTCGCGATGCTCTTCATGATGGCCTACAGCCGTGGCATCGCCGATCTCATTCGCGAACATCCATCGCTCAAAATGCTCGCTCTTAGTTTTCTTCTGCTCGTGGGCTGCCTGCTCGTGGCCGAGGGATTCCACCAGCAGATCCCCAAGGGCTATGTGTATTTTGCGATGGCCTTCTCCGTGGGTGTGGAGCTTTTAAACCTCAAGATGCAAAAGCGCCGCGCCAAGCCGGTGGAACTACACCAGCCCGTGAGGTAGGCGAGGAGGGCGCGGCAGCCTAGCGGCCCTTGGGCAGCGCGTCCTTGCCTGCGTACACCGCGTGCGCGCCCAGCGCCTGCTCGATGCGCAGGAGCTGGTTGTA
>SYLI01000065.1 GCA_005809105.1 Verrucomicrobiales bacterium
ACGGGGAGGGCCGATTCGTCGCGTCCCCTCACGTGGTTGAGCGGCTTGAAGCGGGTGGGCAGATCGCCATTCGTTACGCCTCGAGCGACAATTTCAATGGATCGACTGGGGCACTCGCCGGGGTGGACACCACGCTGGACGTGGACCAGCGCGATTACGCGCGGCAAATTCACTCCAGTGCGGAAGCCTTGCTCGCCATCCTCAATGACGTGCTCGACTATTCCAAGCTGGAGGCGGGCCGGCTGGTGCTCGAGGACGCGGACTTTGACCTGCGCCAACTGGTGGAGGACGCCACCGAACTTCATGCGCTGCAGGCGCACGCCAAGCGCGTGGAGCTGGCCAGCCGGGTTTCTCACGAATGCGCCGGCATGTACAAGGGTGATGCGGGACGCCTCCGCCAGGTGCTGCTCAATCTCATCAGCAATGCCGTGAAGTTTACCAAAGAGGGCTTTGTGCGCGTTGTTGTGAACGCGGATCCCGCAGAAGGCGCGGTGTGTTTTGAAGTGCGCGACAGCGGCATCGGCATCCCTGCCGAGGCGCACGCGCTGGTCTTCGACGCCTTTCGTCAGGCCGACGGTTCCACGACGCGCACCTTCGGCGGCACCGGCCTGGGTCTCACGATCACCCGAGAACTCGTGGGGTTGATGGGAGGCGCGCTGACCCTTGAGAGTGCCCCGGGCACGGGCTCGACCTTTGCCTTCAGACTGCCCCTGCGGCGCGCGCCCGCACCCTGCCCCTCTGCCCCACACGAGCTGGCGGGCCGACACGCGCTTGTGGCTGCCGCCGACTCCTTCGTCCGCGAGGCTCTCAAAATGCACTGTTCAGAACTTGGAATGCATCTCACAGAGGCTTCGACCGGCGCTCAGGCACAGCACCATTTGCAGGGAGCAACGCCCGACATCGCGTGGATCGACCTCGACTTGCCGGACATGGATGGCATGGATCTGGTGCGGTGGATCAAGGATGAGCCGCGTTTGCAGAACTTAAGAATCCTCCTCATGGCGCCGGTAAGGAGGAAGCCATCAACGGCGTTGCTGGGCGAGCTGCGCGTCGCCGCTGTGCTGGCAAAACCCATCAGTCATCGACGCTTTCTACAGTCGTTGACCGATGCCCACGCAATCAAAACTCCAGCGTCCATCGCCGCCGATGCACCTCCCAGCCGCGCCTTGCGGGTTCTGGTCGTTGACGACAACTCCATCAATCAACGCGTGGCCCAGTTGCAGTTAGAGAAACTAGGGCACTCCGCCGCGCTGTGCGAGAGCGGCACCCGTGCTCTGGAATTGCCGCTTCATGAGTTTAACCTGATCTTGATGGACTGCCAGATGCCCGGGATGGACGGGCTGGAAACCACTCGCGCCATTCGCGGGCGCGATGACTCCTCGCCAACACTGCCGTACATCGTGGCCATGACCGCCAATACGCGGGACGAAGACCGAAGCGCCTGTCTTGCCGCGGGGATGAACGATTTCATCGGCAAGCCCGTGCAGCTTCACGAGCTGCGCCGGGCCATTCACCGCGCCCTCGAATCGGCCCCCCATGTCTCGGTGGGTTCCGGCATTGCCCCACCCGGCCTGCCGCCGGATGTCTTGCGCGAGATTGCACCGCTCTACTTTGCGCAGGCAGGCGAATTGCTGGCGGCATTGCAACGCGCCGCGGAGCAGCGCGACCTCAAGCATGCCCGCCAGGTCTTGCACCAGCTCAAGGGCAGCAGCGCCAATCTGGGGTTTGCCGCGGTGGCTCGATTGGCCGAGCAAGCCGAGTCTTGCGCGGCCATGGATGAGGGCGATCGCCTCCGGCACTTGATTGCCCAGCTTCCCGGCGCAATCCAACACGCGAAGGAGCATCAGGCCCTTTGGGCACCGCCAGCATGACCTCTCGTTTTGACAACCCCGGAGCCCGCGCCTAGTCTTCCTTTTCAATCGATGGAATCGTTGCACGCCCCCTGGCGAATCCAATACATCCTCGGCCCCAAGCGGGCGGCCCAGGGCGAATCCCCCTTTTCCGAAATGGCGCGGGCCGGCGACGACGAGGCACACCACATTATTGGCCGGTCGCGCTGCTGCTTTGCGGTGTTGAACACCTTCCCCTACGGTGCCGGACACATCCTCGTCGTGCCCTACCAGCAGGTCGCCACTCTGGACGAATTAATGGACGAGGAGATGCTGGACTTGCTGAAGCTGGTTCGCCGCTGTGTGCGTGCCCTCAAGGAGTCGATGCACCCCGATGGATGCAACGTGGGCTTGAACCTTGGGCGCGCCGCCGGTGCGGGAATCGAGGATCATCTGCACATCCACATCGTGCCGCGCTGGCTTGGCGACACCAATTTCATGCCCATCCTCGCGCAGACGGCCGTCATCCCCGAAGCCTTGAAGGAAACGGCCGCCAAGCTGCGCACGGCCCTCGCCGCACAGAATTGACATGCCCACCCTCACTCTTCACTTCGAGAATGCGCGGCAGGCCCAGCAACTCTTTGACCACCACTCAGGCAACCTGCGGCTGCTGCAGGAGGAACTCGATGTCATCGCCACCGCGCGCGATGGCTGGATCAAGCTGGACGGGAGCAATGAGAACCTCGAGCGTGCGCGCCAGGTGTTTGCCGCGCTCCAGCAGCTGCACGAGACCGGCCAGCGCACCGGGAAGCCCGAGTTGCTCCAGGCCATCCGCACGGTGAAGGAGGAAGGGGTGGCCGCATTGAAGAGTCTGGGTGAAGAACGCATCTTCACCACGGCCCGAAAGCCCTCGGTGCTGCCCAAGACCGTCGGCCAGAAAGCCTACGTGCAGGCCATCCAGACGCATGACCTGACGATTGCGGCCGGGCCGGCGGGCACGGGCAAGACGTATCTGGCGATGGCGATGGCCGTCAATGCGCTCAGCCAGGGTCACGTCAGCCGCATCATCCTCACCCGGCCGGCGGTGGAGGCCGGCGAGGCGCTGGGGTTTCTGCCCGGCGATCTTAAGGAAAAGCTCAGCCCCTATCTGCGCCCGCTGCACGATGCACTCATGGACATGATTCCTGCCGAGGAGATCGAGCGGCACATGGAACGGGAGACCATCGAGATTGCGCCGCTGGCCTACATGCGCGGC
>SYLI01000066.1 GCA_005809105.1 Verrucomicrobiales bacterium
CAGGCCCGGGAAAATGTAGGCCAGCGTGGTGCCCGCACCCTTCATCTGCGGCATGGTGTAAAAGAAGCCGATGAAGAGCACGAACACGACGGCGATTTTACGGAAGAGCGGCGAGTCGAACCGCCCCTCGGCGAAGTCGGGGATGGTGTAGGCGCCAAAGCGCCGCAGGGGGCCGGCGATGAAGAGCAGCAGGAAGAGGTAGCCGCAGGCGTAACACACCGGATACCACAGGGCGTCGTAGCCGCTGGACATCACCATGCCGGCCACGCCCATGAACGACGCGGCCGAGAGGTATTCGCCAGATATGGCGCTGGCATTCATGCCCACGCCCACGCTGCGGCCAGCCACAAAGAAATCGCTCGCCGTTTTGGATTTTTTGGCGGACCAAAAACCCATCGCAATGGTTGCCCCCACCATGAGGACGCTGAACCCAAGGATCCACGGATCAATATTCATGACTGACGCGTGGGCAGGCTGGGCTGGGCGGACCGCACTTCGTCAGATTCTAAGGCCATGGACTTGCGGATGAACACCCAGGAGATCACCCACACGAACGGGAAGAACAAGACGCCCAGAATGAACCAGCTCAGCGTGAACCCCAGAATGCGCTGGGCCATGAAGTCCGGAGCAAAGTAGTTGGCCAGTGGAAGCCCAAGCAGTGTCACCATGAAGAGCGCCGCGCAGGCGATGGAGAGGCGTAGCTGGCGCCGCATCAGCATTTGCAGAAATGCCTCGCTGTGGATGTCGGCCTTGCCGTCTGGCGCCGGGTTCATGCGCGGGGCTTTTAGCAAACCTCAAGCGGCCCGGCAATGCCGGAACGTCTCGAGGATAACAAAAGCACGGCGGTTTGGCGCCGGGCTTGCGAGAAAATGAGGGATTGTTATTGCCGGGGCGCAGCCCGGATTAGTCGCGCTTGATGTCCGGGGCCGCTTTGAGCGGCGGGGCGATGCGCGGTTTTAGGAAGGGAAGCACCTGAATGTTGGCTCCATTAATTTGAAACTGTTCGACCGCACCTTGGATTTGTTCCAGCAATTCCTGAGGCACGTCAGCGCCGTTGATGTTGATGCGCGTGGTGGCGGTGCCTGCGACGGGCGCGACGGGCGTTGCCGCCGTGGAGGTCACGACAAAGTCCACAGACTCAACAACGCTGGCGTCAATCGTGGCGTCGCCCAAGGTTGGGCTTGAGAGATGCACCTTACCGTCCTTCCACTCCTTGAGCGTGCAGGTGATCTGCCCTTGGTTCTTGAGCGAAATGCGCACGGGATTTTTCTGGGCCGTCGCAGGGGCTTCGGCCTTCGCAAAGCGGATCACGCTGATGCGATTTAAGGGGATGGGCAGGTTGTCGGCAAAGGGTGTCTTGAAGGTCATCTTGCCTTCCTTGATGTCGAGCAGCGTGCCGCTCAGTGTATCGCTGTTGGCCAGACGGACAAAGTCCTCCTTGTCACTGCCACCGGCCACTTCGACCTTGCCGGGCAGGTTGCCGTCCCATTGGGAAAGGCGAATGCCGCTCAGTCGCACCGGGTAAGTGGTGCGGGTGGAGAACACGAGGCCCTTGCCTTTGCCCGCAAAGGTTCCGGTGTCCACCCATTTGTGAACGAATTGTCCGTTGATCAGGAGCGCGATGGTCTTCTGGGGTTTATCGACGCGGATGGAAACGCGGGCCATGGGGCGCGCCCCCAACTGGGAGGTGAGGTTGTACTGGGCCGAGGTGCCCACGTGGCTGGAGCGGGAGAAGTTGTCGCCGCGTTCGTACTTGTAAAGCCATGCGGAAGATTGCGTGAAGCGCAGCGAGTAGGTGTTTCCCTGATCGGCCGACTTGAGCTGGTCGGTGTGGAGGTTGACAAAAAAACTCATCGACGTGCTCCATTCGATGTCAAATTCAAGGTTCATCCGGTCGGGCAATTCAAAATTGCGGCCCACCTGCGCGCCCACGCCGGTGCTTTCAAAGCCGCCGTCCTTGTACTGAAAGGCTCCGCTTGCCTGGGCCTTGATTCGCGCCATCGCCTCGGCGGGCAGTTGCGCGTTGATGGGAATGTTCGCGGCATGAACGTTGGAGAACTCCCAGCCCTTGTCATCGGCAGGCCCATCGAAGAGCACACCCATGGTTTCCTCACCGGGAACCAGGGACAGCAGCGAAGCCCTGCTCAGTGCCAGATCGCCGCCGTACCAAGTTTTAAGCACGAGCTTCCGGGCGTCCATCTCGAACAAGTCGCCAGCAAGCTGGTCGCCGTTGCTCAGCTGAACGCGGCTGGACTGGCGTTTGGACGCCGGAGCGCCCGCGCGCGGCGCAAACGTGACGCGCGCCACACTGGCCGGATCAATCTTCAAAGCGGGCTTGATGGTGGGGTGCTCCCACACCAGTCCGTCTTTGGGATCCAGCCCCACAAACTTGCCGCTGATGATGTCGCCGTTCTTCAGATACACCGCCTCCACATTGCGGCGCGAAGCCGTCGGGCTGGCAATGCTGGAAATCGTATCACCATTGGGCGGCATTGGTGCGACGATGGCGGGCAGCGCACGAATGCCGCCCGGCCGTAGCACGCGCCGCACGGGATCCGGCTTGGCTTCCTCCACAGCCTCAATCACGACCGCCTGAACCACGACGGCCGGTGCGGCGACCGCAGGCTGGGGCAAGGGTGCTGCCTTGGGCTCATCGGCGGTCAAAAGCGCTGCCGGAATCATGCTCGCCAACGCAAGCAGGAGGGGACTTTTCATGGCACGACATTCAACATTAATGGGCGGCTTGCGTCAAGCCGCACCGCAACGAAAAAGGCCCTGCTCTACGGAGATGCCGGGGCGGCGCCTCGCGCCCGGAGATGATCCAGATTAAATTCCAGCGTCTCCACAATGCCCGTGAGCAGCGCAGCCTTGCCGAAGAGCGGGCTTTGCACCTGCAGCGCGTCCTTCCCCCAATCCAGCAGCTCAAATTCCAGCCGACTGCCGCCCACCATGCCGGCGCGAATCGTGCGCGGACTGCGTGCCGCCGCAGGCATCGTTGCTGCGCTAAACTGAATGCGCGCCACACGTTCGATCGGAACGGCAATGGAATCAACGAATGACTTCACCGTGAGTTTGCCATCCTGAATTCCCAGCACCTGTCCGGTGAGGCTGTCTTGATTCATGAGGAGCACCAAGTCCTCTTTTCCTTGAGCGGCCAGCGGCGGGATTTCTCCGGCCAGCCGCCCATCCCAATCGCTGACACGCAGGCTATGCAGGCGAAGGGGCTGCGCCGACTGGCAGGAAAATGCCAGCGCGCGCCCTTCGCCGGCCAGCGCGCGCGTGTCGGTCCAGTGGGCGAGAGGTTGGTTATTGACCTGCAGTGCGACGCGGTGCTTGGCGAGATCCACCTGCAGGGTGAGACGGGCGCGCCGGGGAAGCTTGCCCAAGTCGATGGCGGCAGCCTCGCCTATGGGAATGGCCTGACTCCTGCCCTCAACCAAGTCTTGGCGCAGGCACTGCGCCTGTGTGGGACTCAAGCGAAGGACATACCCACGGCCTTCAGCCGGCGCCTTCAGATTGTCGGCATACATCATGACCGACAGCGTGAACGGGCTGGCCCACTCGAGGTCAAATTCCAACTGGGCGCGGTCTCCAATTTCAAGGCGCCGCGCCGCCCAGCCGCTCGAACCGGCAGATTGGAAGGCGTGCTGCTGATACGTCCACGATTGCTGAGTCTGGTCGCGAAGCCGCCGGTTTTTTTCGAGAATGCGCTGGAGCACTTCGGCGGGCAGCGGATTACCCCCCGGCGCCGCTTCCGGTAACGCCGCCTCCCATTCCGATGAAAAGGTCCAGTCCTCGCGCCCGGTGGGGCCGGAGTAGTGTACGCGCCGGTCCTTGCCAGGCACGAGCGCGCGCACCGCATCCCTGCGAATGGACAGGCGGCCGGCATACCACGTGTCCAGCACCAGACTCTGGGAACCAAGCGAGACCAGCTCGCCTTGCAGATCGTCACCATTGGAGAGGAACACGCGGCCCGAATGCGCCCGCGCGCCCGGGGGCAGGCCGGATCGCGGCAGGGTGATGAGATCCACCTGCGCGGGATCCAAATGCAGCTCTTGGGAAATGCCCGGATGTTTCCAGATGATGCCGCGCTTTGGATCCATGCCGAGCAGGCGCCCGCCCCATTCATCGCCATCCAAGAGCCGCACCGATTCGCGCCGGAGTGGAAGGCGTGCTGGCGGCCCTGGCACAACGGGCGCCGATTGGAGGATCCCGCGTTCGCGCACGAGCACGACCGGCACGTCCGGGAGCTGGAGAATGAGGGGGTCTTTGAGGACCCGTTGCTCCCGTTCGGCTATGCCGGGGCAGACCATTCCCGAGAGAAGGGCGAGCACTGCGGCGGATGGGCGAATTCCAGTCATGAAGGGTGGATCAACGCTGAGGCACCGGGCCGATGCGCAGGAGCTGGTAACTGGTGCCGTAGGCGTTGTAGTCATTGGACGCCACTTCATTCCGTTGGGTGCCCTTGTAGGACTGCCGTCCGGGTGTGATTAAAATCAGGAGCAGCGCCGTTTCACCGGCCGCCACCACGCCTGTGTGCACCGCCGCAGTGGCCACCCGCGAATCGGCCGTGTACTCGTGCGTGCCCCAAACCGTGCCGGCCTTGTCGCCAGTGACACGGGCGATCCACTGGCGGCCCACGTCTTTGGAGTGCGCGCTCATGGTGGCAGGTTCCTCAATCAGATCCTGCGAGCCAGCCGCCACGAGCACCAGCTAGGTGAGAATGCGCTCGGCGGGCGCCGTCTGGTTGGCGTCGCGGCATTGGTCGTGCAGGCGCAGGAGGTCTTGGATGGCCTTTGCCCGCAACTGCGAAAGCTGCTCTTGGGACTGTTTTTCAATCTGCTGGCGCTGCGCTTGAAACCGTTCCTGAACTTGCAGGGCCTCCTTCAGGGGGTCGGCTGCGACGGGAATCAATCCTGCCAGTGTCAGCATCAGAAACGCCGCCCTTCCATGAAGGATTCTGTTCATCAGATCACCTCCGTTTCCATTGTCGTTAGACGCCATCAGCGCGGCAGCACCTTGTGATCCTGCAGCTTTCTCATCTTGGGGATGATGACGAAGGCGCAGTAGGGCGCATTGGGATTTTTGCGGAAATAATCCTGGTGATAATCTTCCGCCGGATAAAAGACCGGCGAGGGGGAGCGCTGAGTTACGATGGGGTCGGCCTGCCCCTTCGCCGCGTCCTTGAGCGAGGACTCGGCGGCGGCGCGCTGGGCGTCGTCATGATAAAAAATCACCGAACGATATTGCGTGCCCTCGTCCGCCCCCTGGCGATTGAGCGTGGTGGGATCGTGGCACTGCCAGAACACGTGGAGCAATTCCTCATAGCTGATTTTCGTAGGGTCAAAGTGAATCTGCACCACCTCGGCATGGCCGGTATTGCCTTCGCAAATCTCCTTGTACGTCGGGTTGAGCGTCGCGCCGCCGGCATAGCCGGAAACCACATTGGTGACGCCCGGCAGCTTTTCAAACACGGCTTCCAAGCACCAAAAACATCCGCCGCCTAGGGTGGCAATATTCGTAGCTTGCACCGAGGGCGACGCGGGAGGCAACGAGGCTGATGTGTTCGTGGTCACGAGGGGAGGGGGCGTGGGTTCGATGGGCGTGGGTTGCAGGCTCCAGTATCCGCCGGCGGCCAAGCTGGCGATCCCCAAGGCGATGATGACCCACTTTTGCACAGATTTCTAGCTGCCGAATGGGAGCATCCTGCGCAGGCACGCGTTTGGCAAACGCTATTTGCTACCGGGCTTGGTGGCGGGCACACACGCGAGGTCTGGCGGCAGACTGCCGGAGTCAAACGATTCCACCTCCAGCCGCAAGAGGCTGACGAAGGGCGCGCCAAAATCCACCTGGCCTCCCGAACGGTCGACGACAGCGGCGACACCGGCGAGAACGCCGCCCTGAGAGCGGGCGATGTCGATGGTCTCTCTCGCGCGCCCGCCCTGAGTCACCACGTCCTCCGCCACAAGAATTCTTTCGCCGAGCTTTATTTTAAACCCCCGCCGAAGCACCAGTTTTCCCTCCTCCTTTTCGGCGAAGAGAAACCTCACGCCCAGTTGGCGCGCCAATTCCTGGCCGATGACAAGCCCTCCCATCGCAGGTGCGAGCACGGTCTGGGCATTGAGGGGCCGCGCGAGCCGGGCCAGTGCCGCGCCGATGGACTCAACCACGGGCATTTGCTCAAGAGCCAGCGCGCACTGGAAAAACTGGCGGCTGTGGCGGCCACTGCGAAGAATGAAGTGGCCTTCCAGTAACGCGCCGCTGTCGCGGAAGTGTTGGAGCAATTGGTCGCTTGTCATGGCAAGAGGAGCGAGCCTAACGGATGGATGGCGCGGGTGGCAACGGCGGTGTCTTTGCGCTGGCCCTCACGCGCAGAGGGACGCTAAGAATCACCCCATGCCGAAGTGGGCCAAGCTGCTACTGGCGGTTCTTCTGTTGCCTGCTTGCATGGCGTCGGCCTCGGCGCTGGCGCGCTGCTTCCGTGTTGCGGCGGGGGGCGCCACCGACCCAGTGTGGGTGCCCTTGCTGGCCGGCGCGGCAAGCTGGCTTGTGATTTACGCGATGCTCCCGCGGCCCATGTGGCTCTACGTGCTGGGACATGAACTCACCCACGCGGTGTGGACGTGGCTTTTTCTAGGAAGTGTCAAGTCGATGAAGGTCTCCAGTCGGGGCGGTCATGTGAAGGTGAGCAAGGAGAATTTCCTCACCACGCTGGCTCCCTATTTTTTCCCGCTCTACGCGGTGCTGGTGGCTGTGGTGTATCACTCGGGCGCCGCGCTGGACGCATGGGAAGGCCCGATGGCGCTGGGTGCCTATCATTTGGCACTGGGCGCTGCCTACGCCTTTCACGTCACGCTCACGGCCTGCGTGCTGCAGGTGCGACAGCCTGATTTAGATTCGCAGGGAATCCTCTTTTCGGTGGTGGTCATCTTTCTGGGCAACGCGCTGGTGCTCATGGTGGCGTTGCCGCTCCTCACCCAAAGCATGACTTTGGGGCAGGTGGCGGGCTGGTGGTGGGAGAGCCTCGTGGTGCTGGCAGGGGCGGCTGGGAGGATGTGGCACCGAATTGAGTCTTGAACTGCCGGCCGCGACCCGGCCAAATACGTCGCCGTTGTCATGATACTCAGCGAAATCATCCGCCCCGACCAGATTGTTCCCGACTTGCACGCCACCAATCGGTGGGAAGCCATCGAGGAATTGGTGGACACCTTGGTGACGTGTGGGCGGATTCCTGCGGCGGAGCGAGATTCGGTGGTGGAGGTGGTCAAGAAGCGCGAGATGTCGATGAGCACCGGCATTGGTTTTGGCATCGGCATTCCGCATGCCTCCATCGAGATCATCGATGAAGTGGTGGGCATCCTCGGCCGATCCAAGGCCGGGATCAATTTTGAGGCACTGGACAATCAGCCGGTGAAATTGGTCGTGTTGTTCTTGGTTCCGCAGGGGCAGTTCCAGCGGCACCTGCACACTCTGGCCAACATCGCCAAGCGGCTGCACAATCGCGAATTCCGGCTGGCACTAGAGAACGCCCCGGATGCCGCAGGCATGTTGCAGGCCATCCAACAGCCCATTCCGCAAAAGTAGGCGCGGCAAGGCCGGTCTTTCTTCCCGTGATTCATCGCTGCATTGAGAAGAGGCTTCAAGCAGCCGTGAGCGCCGTGGTGCCGGAGGCCGACACGCGGCGCGTTCTCGTGCGGCCGTGCCCTGAGCCAAAGCACGGCGACTATCAGGCCAATGCCCTGATGATGCTGGCCAGACAACACCGGCTTAACCCACGCGAATTGGCGGAGAAGGTCGTCGCTGCACTGGATGTTTCAAGCTGGTGCGAGCAGGTGACTGTGGCCGGGCCGGGCTTCATCAACTTTCGTCTCTCGGGAAGCGCGCTCAATGCCCGCTTGCAGCACGTGCTGGGTTCCGGCGGCAGCTTCGTGGAAGCCACTGCAGAGCCTCGCACGGTGGTGATCGACTTTAGCTCGCCCAATGTGGCCAAGCCCATGCACGTGGGCCACATTCGCTCCACCATTTTGGGCGACGCGCTGGCGCGGGTGTTCCGCAGGCTCGGCCACCGCGTGATCACCGATAACCACATCGGTGACTGGGGCACCCAGTTTGGGATGTTGATCGTGGGGTGGCGTACGCTTCTCAACGAAGAGGCCTTGCAACGCGATCCCATCGCAGAATTGGAGCGGCTCTATCAGGCGGTCAACCATGCCGCAAAGGAAGACGGCAGTGTGCGTGATCAGGCGCGCGCCCAGCTCGTGAAGCTTCAGGGGGGCGACCTTGAAAACCTCTCCATCTGGCGGCGCATGCAGGCGCTCTCGCAGTCCCAGTTTGATTCGGTGTACGCGCGGCTTGGCATCCGCTTCGACCACACCTTGGGAGAAAGCTTTTACAATGACCAGTTGGCTGGCGTGCTGGGCGAGCTGTCTCGCGCAGGCATTTCAGAAGAAAGCGACGGCGCGCAAGTGGTCTTCTTCAGGGATCACTCCACGTTGCATGACAAGCCCGCACTCATCCGCAAGAGCGACGGCGCCGCCAACTATTGTACCACCGATCTGGCCACGCTGCGCCACCGCGTGAAGCAATGGCAGGCGGATGAAATTCTCTATGTCACCGACGGCCGGCAGCAGCTGCACTTCCAGCAGGTGTTTGCCATCTTTGGGAAATGGCATCCGGCCTGCGCGGCCAAGTTGGAGCACGTCTGGTTTGGATCGATCCTCGGTCCCGACGGAAAGCCCTTCAAGACTCGCGAAGGCGAGGTGGTGAAACTGACGGCCCTGCTGGATGAGGCCGAGTCGCGCGCGCTGGCGGCCGTGACGGAAAAGAACGGGGAGCTGCCGCCGACGCAGCGGATTGAGATCGCGCGCGCCGTTGGGCTCGGGGCGTTAAAGTACGCCGACCTTTCCAACAATCGCCAGAGCGACTACGTCTTTGACTGGGACAAGATGCTCTCACTCCAAGGCAACACCGCGCCCTACCTCCAATACGCCTGCACGCGGGTGCGCGGCATCTTCCGGCGGGGAGAAATGCCCGACACCCAAGGCGCAACCCTGGCGCTGGCCGCACCGCAGGAGTTGGCTCTGGCCAAGCGGCTGCTCAATTTTGGCTTGGTGTTGGAAATGGTCGCGGCCGAATACCGTCCCAACTATCTCTGCTCCTACCTCTACGATTTGGCTGGCGACTTCACCGCGTTCTACGAGGCCTGCCCGGTGTTGAAGGCCCCGCCAGTGGAAAGGCAGTCGCGCCTCGCGCTCTGCAAACTCACCAGCCTCGTGCTGCGGGAAGGGCTTGATCTCTTGGGAATCGAAGTGCCCGACCAGATGTAGCTTTTTAGATCAGGTGCGGGTGTTGAGGAGCCCAAGCAGTTCGCGAAAGAGCCGCGTCGGGTTTGGCGCATGCCGCATCTCCCGGCGGGTGACGACTCCAAAGCCTTCGCCGTAAGCCGGACCGTTCACCACGCAGACATCGGTCTTGTTTCGGACAAGCTGCGAGCGGCCCTCGCTCAAGGCATCGGCGGCTTGGCCCTCCACTTCAAACTTCCAGCCCACCAGCAACGCCGAGGGGAACCATCTTCGCAGTGATCCAATGAGCTTGGGCGCGGGAACCAAGCGCAACCAATAGCCTTCCGTGCGCGTGGGAAGTTTCCGTTCCTTTTCAATCCGTGGCGAAAGACGCAGTGGGCCTGCCGGTCGCACGCCTGCCACACGAAAATCGGCCACAGCGGCCGCATGGAACACGCCGCCAATTTCCGACTGGGCATTTTCACGAAGCCGTTCCTTGAGATCGGCACTGGTGGAGAAGCGAACGATCTCGATCGCAGCCGAACGAGGCCGGTGGAGCGCCGTATCAGAAAGCAGCAACGTCACTCGATGGCCGCCGCGCACCAGCGAGTCGGCTAGAGCGCAGCCGAGCCTGCCCGTCGAATGGTTGGTGATCCTGCGGACTTCATCGATGGGTTCGAAGGCAGGGCCTGCCGTGACGACGCAGTGCACGCAACGAAGGCTATCGGAGTTGGAGACGCACTCACAGGGAATTGTAAATAAGGCAATTCTGTGGCGTTGCATTGGCGGGTGCGATGGGCAGAGTGCGGGGCGTGGACGACATTGTCGGCATCGATTTGGGGACGACCAATTCCGCCGTGGCCCTCGTGGAAGCGGGCATTCCCGGCATTCTTGCCTCGAGCCAGGGAGAGCGCCTGCTGCCGTCGATTGTCCGCTATCACGCCGGCCGGGCCGTGAGCGTGGGCGTGGAGGCGCGCCGCAGCTTGGCAGCGCATCCAGCCGACACTGTTGTCTCGGTGAAGCGCTACATGGGCCGCGATCGTGGCGATGCTCCGCCAGCGGTGGCACTGGGTGAACGCGATGGGCGGCTGGCCATTCTGGCGGGGGGCGCGAGCCATCTGCCCGAGGAAGTCTCGGCGGAAATTCTGCGCGATCTCAAGGCGCGCGCGGAGGGTGCGCTTGGCCGCCCTGTGCAGCGCGCGGTGATCACGGTTCCCGCCTACTTCAATCACGCACAGCGTGAGGCAACCAAGCGTGCCGGCGAACTCGCCGGTTGGGTCGTTGAGCGCGTGCTCAACGAGCCCACGGCAGCGGCGCTGGCGTACGGCTTGAGCCGCCTGCGGGAGCGCTCCAAGCTCGCGGTGTACGATCTGGGAGGCGGCACCTTTGACCTCTCGCTTCTGGAACTTCGCGAGGGTGTTTTCGAAGTGAGGGCCACGCACGGTGACACCTGTCTGGGAGGCGACGACATCGACCAGGCGCTCGGCGGTTGGCTGGCCGAGCGCATCGCCGCGTCGGGCGGGCCTTCTGACATGAATGATCCGGCGACCTCGACCCGAGTGCGCATGGCAGCCGAGGCGGCGAAGGTGGCGCTCTCCAGCGCGGTGGAAACGGAAATTGTTCTGCCGTTTCTAGTTGAGCAGTTCCACTTTCACTGCGTGCTCACCCGTGAGGAATTGGAGAAAATCGCCAGGCCCATCATCGATAAGACCCGCGCTCATTGCAGGCAGGCGCTCTCGGACGCGGGATGGACGGCGACGGATCTGGATCAGGTCATCCTGGTTGGCGGACAGACGCGGATGCCCTTGGTGCGGCGGCTGGTGGCGGAGTGGTTTCAATGCGCGGATGGTGCCCAGTTTGGTGCGGTGCGCGGAAATCTTTCCATGAGCGATGCCGACCGGCGCGGACCCATGCTCAACACCTCGCAGCACCCGGAGGAAGCCGTGGCATTGGGTGCCGCCATCCAAGGTGCCATCCTCTCCGGGTCGCTCAATGACGTGCTCCTGCTTGATGTCACCCCGCTGTCGCTGGGGATTGAAACCTTCGGTGGTTTGATGAATGTGTTGATTCCTCGCAACACGACCATTCCAACCAAGGCGGGGGAGCTCTTCACCAACGCCGTGGATGGGCAGCGCGAGCTGCTCGTGCACGTGCTGCAGGGCGAACGCGAGCGAGCGCGTGACAACTGGACGCTGGGGCGGTTCACCCTCTCCTTCGATCCGGCACCGCGCGGGGCGGCACGGGTGGGGGTGCAGTTCGAACTGGACGCCGATGGGCTGCTCCATGTTCTGGCTCGTGACACGCGGACCGGTTGCGAGAAGCGGCTCACCATCAAGTCGGCGGTGGATGTGGAGGACACGAAGGTGCAGCAGATGGTGGAGGAGTCGGTGGAGCACGCCCTTGCGGATTGGGACGCGCGTCGGTGGGTGGAGGCATCGATGCGGGGACGAGAGGCGGCTGCCGCGGCGCGTCAGGCGCTCGGCGAAATGCAGGCCGAACTTCCCGAGGAGGTGCGCTCTCGCGTCGTGCGATCGGTGGAGGCGGTGGAATCAGTGCTGGCGGCCGGGGGTGAGGATGCCGGTGATCTGATCCTGCTGCAGTCTGCCCTAAAGCAGTTGGACGAGGACACCACGCCGCTGGCTGATCTGCTCGTGGAGCGCGCGATGGACGAACTCCTGCGAAGGCGGGGAGCGCTGCGCTAGGCCCCCGGTGCTTTGGGCTTTGTGGCGGGCACCGACAGATTGGCGAAGGGCGTGTTCAAACCTGATGCAGGCGTGCCATTGGCGCGTTCCGGGCGCGGGGGTGTGGCGGGATGATTGGCCGCCTCCGGTTTGGCGTTGGGTGAAGCGTTGGGCTTGGCGCGTTGCGAGGGCGGGATGGGGGTGATGAGCACCGTGATGCCGCGGCCCACCTTTCGAGGGGCGCCGTCGGACTTTCCATAGGCCACCAGCTCATTGACGAACTTGCCCATCGTCTGGTGGCCAAATTCCTGGTGGGCATTCTCGCGTCCACGGAAGCGCAGGCTGACCCGCACCTTGTTCCCCTCATTGAGAAACTCGACGGCGTGTTGCAGCCGGTACTCAAAATCGTGCGGGTCAGTGAAGGGTCGCAGCTGGATCTCCTTCACCTTCATCACATGCTGGTGCTTCTTGACATCCGACTCCTTCTTGGCGAGTTCGTACTTGTACTTTCCGAAATTGACGATGCGACAAACCGGCGGGCTGGCGGTCGCGGCGATTTCCACCAGATCCATCCCATGATCGCGGGCCATCTGGATGGCCACACGGGTGGGATGAACCCCCAATTGCTTTCCGTCGTTGGTGACGACGCGAACCTCGGGAACGCGGATTCGTTCGTTGGTTCGGATGAAGAAGCCTGGAGGGTGACTCTGCCTAGAGTTGAAGGGGCGACTCAATGCGACCTTGGGTTTCGATTCTCACTCATCGGTTTGGCGCCAGACATCCAAGCCGGCATGGGCGCAATAATGATGGGAAGCCTCGCGCTGGCAAGTGAATTATCCTCCTGAGAAAAACCTCGTCGCCGACGTGTCACGCAAGCTACTTTCGCCGGCCTCTATGGCGACACTCAATCCCTTTTGCGCCCTGCGTCCCGCGCCCGAATTGGCCGCGCGCATCGCCGCGCCGCCCTACGATGTGGTGTCCGCCGACGAAGCCCGCGACCTGGCTGCCGGCAATCCGCTCTGTTTCCTGCGCGTGGGCCGGCCTGAAATCGACCTTCCCCCCGCCACGGATCCGCACGCGCCCGAGGTCTACGAGAAGGGCGCGGAGAATTTCCAGGCGATGCAGGCGCAGGGGAGCCTTCGCCGCGATGCCTTGCCGGGGTTCTACCTGTATCGTCAGATCATGGACGCGCACGTTCAGGTGGGCCTGGTGGCGGCCGCCAGCTGCCAGGAATATCTCGAGGGCTCCATCAAGAAGCACGAGCTTACCCGCGTGGACAAGGAAGATGACCGGGTGCGCCACATCGAGTGCCTCAACAGCCAGACCGGGCCGGTGTTCCTGACCTACCGCGGGCAGAAGTCGTTCGACGATTTCATCGCAGCCAGGATTGCATCCAGCCCGGACACCGATTTCGTCGCAGCCGATGGCGTGCGTCACACGACGTGGACCCTCGCCGCCCCGGGGGAAATTGCCCGGGTGCGCGCCACGTTCGCCGGCATCGGGCCGGTGTACATCGCCGACGGGCACCACCGCAGCGCCGCTGCCGCGCGAGTGTTCAAGGCGCGTGGGGGGCGGGGGGCCAGCGGGCAGTTTCTGGCCGTGCTTTTCCCGCACGACCAACTGCGGATCCTCCCCTACAACCGCGCCGTGAAAGACCTGCACGGCCTCTGCGCCGCTGCATTTCTTAAAAAGTTGGAGGCCGTGTTTGAAGTGGCACCGGGCGCAGCGCAGCCCCAGGAGGCTCACACCCTCTGCCTGTATATCGAGGGCCATTGGCGGGCGTTAAGATTCCGCCGGCAATTGCTGCAAGGCACCGATGCCCTCGAGTCCCTCGACGTGTCCTTGTTGCAGCGGCACGTGCTGGCGCCGATGCTGGGAATCGACGATCCCCGGACCAGCACGCGCATCGAATTTGTGGGCGGGATTCGGGGGACCTCGTTTTTGGAACAGCGGGTCGACTCGGGTGCGGCCGCCTGCGCCTTTTCCCTGTTCCCCACCAGCATTCTGGAGCTCATGCGCATTGCCGACGAGGGGGCAATCATGCCTCCCAAGAGCACGTGGTTTGAACCCAAGCTGCGCGACGGCCTCTTCTGCCACATGCTCGACTGAGCTTCATTCCGGCGATTCTGCTTGGCAGCGCGCCGGCTTGGCTCTAATCCCCACGCACGAGATGAAAATTGTGTTGGCATATTCCGGGGGACTGGACACCTCGGTCCTGTTGTCATGGATTCGGGAGACGTACCAAGCCCAGATGATCGCCTTCTGCGCCGACATCGGCCAGGAGGAGGAGCTGCGCGGGCTTGAGAAGAAGGCGAAGGGCACCGGCGCCGCCCAGGTGTACATCGACGACCTGCAGGAGGAATTTGCGCGCGACTTCATCTTTCCCATGCTGCGCGCAGGCGCGGTGTACGAGGGACAGTACTTTCTGGGCACTAGCATCGCGCGGCCGCTGATTGCCCAGCGCATGATCGACATCGCCCGCCGTGAGGGCGCCGATGCGATCGCCCATGGCGCCACGGGCAAGGGCAACGACCAGGTGCGATTTGAGCTCACGGCCGCGGCGCTCGCGCCCGAACTGGCCATCATCGCACCTTGGCGTGACGAACGCTTTCGAAACCAGTTTCCCGGTCGTCAGGAGATGATTGACTACTGTGCCGCCAAACGAATCCCGGTGCAGGCCAGCGCGAAAAAGCCCTTCTCGATGGATCGCAACCTTCTCCACATCTCCTACGAGGCGGGGATTCTGGAGGATCCCTGGTTTGACGCCGGCGATCCGCGGCATCGCGGCTACTTCACCACGCTCTCAGTCCTTCCCGAACAGGCGCCGGACAAGCCGGAAATGGTGACGCTGGAATATGAGCGCGGTGATTGCATCGCCGTCAATGGCAGGAAGCTGGCGCCACTGGGCGTGATGCGCGCGCTCAACAAGCTGGGTGGCAAGCATGGAGTGGGCCGCGTGGACATGGTGGAAAACCGGTTCGTCGGCATGAAAAGCCGGGGAGTGTACGAGACGCCCGGAGGGGCCATCCTGCAATTTGCGCACCGCCAGATGGAGAGCCTGACGATGGACCGCGAGGTGATGCACCTGCGCGACTCACTCATCCCGCGCTACTCGGAATTGGTCTACTACGGTTTCTGGTTCTCGCCGGAGCGACTGGCACTGCAGGCTTTGGTGGAGGAGTCGCAGCGCCATGTTTCAGGAACGGTGCGCGTGAAGCTCTACAAGGGCGGCCTCCATGCCGCGGGGCGCAAGAGCGGTGTGAGCCTTTACAACCCGCACATCGCCACGATGGAGGCCGATCCCACCAAGGCGTACAATCAGGATGACGCCACGGGGTTCATCCGCCTCAACGGGCTGCGATTGAGGGTGAACTCCGCCGTCCACGGCGCCAACCACCTGCGCCCGCGCCGCGAGCGTCCCCGCGCCCGCTAGGGGCCGATCGGCAACACCTTGCTTTCGATGTGGGCGACCTTGGCGGCCTTCGCCGCGTCCCACACACGGATAATCTCGCCGTAGGGCGCGTCGCGGTCGGCCTGAATCTGCAGCGCAATCTGGGGCGTTGCCTGTACGCGCCGCGTGAGTTCCTGCTCCAGCTGCTGGGGATTCACCGGCTTGCTGTCGATGTGGATGTGGGGCTTCTCCCTGCCCACCACGACAATCACCGGTGCCGGCCCGGCCGCTCCTTTTTTGCTGCCCTGCTTGGACTCGGGCAGCACGAGCTTGATGGTGAGCTGGTGCTCGCGAAAGGTCGTGCTGACGACCAGAAAGATGAGCACCACCATCAGCACGTCAATCAACGAGACGATGATGATGGCGGGCGTGGAGCGTCGCTTGTGACTCTGGAAGCGCATGGGGCCCTTTTAGCGTGAGCGGTATTGCTGCCGCAGAAACTCGTCGAGCAGGTTCTCCATTTCCACGGAGAGGGTCTCGATGCGCTTGTTAAAATAGCTCCATCCCGCCAGCGAGGGGATGGCCACCACCAGACCCAGCAGCGTGGCATTGAGGGCGATGCTGATGCCTTGCGCAAACAGCCCGGTGTTGTGGCCTTCGCCCGCGCCGCCCATGCCCTTGAAGAGGACAATCAGGCCGAAAATGGTGCCCACGAGTCCCAACAGGGGCGCGATGCCCGTGAAGATTTCCAACGCCACCATCCGGCGCTCCAGCACCGTGATCTCCTGCCGTGCCCGCGTCTGGAGGGCCTCGGCGTTTTCCTGTCGCGAAAGGTGTAAATGGTCGATCGCATAACCCAGCAGCCGCCCGTAGGTGGAATTGCTTTGGTTGCAGAGGGCGCGCAGCGCAGGAATCTGGTCGGGTTCCTTGGTGTGGCGCTGGCCGATGACGACATCGGGTGGAATCACGCGCTTGGCTTGCAGCACGATGGCCCGCTCGATGATGAAGGAAAGGCTGACGATCGAGATGATTCCCAGCAGCCCCACCACGACGACTTCCATCGGCGTCATCTTGGCCTCCTCCTGCGGCTTGGGGGCGGCGGCTTCAGCCGTGTTGTTCCCAGCCGGGGCAGCGCCTGCGGCGGGCCCGGCGCTCGCTTTCATGGGCAGGGCCGTCGCAGCGAGCAGCATCGTGGTGGCCAGAAGCCGGGGCAGGTGTCGTCGGAGGGCGTGGAACATGGTTTTTAGTGGGGTACGATGATGAGGTGGAAGGAGATTCGGCACTTGCGCCGGTCGGCGCCAATTTCGCGGCGCACACTTTCTGGCCAGCGCCCATAGGGCTGCGGCACCTGGATGGACTCCACACAGAGGTGTCGGGGCAGCGCGGACGGATCGGCTGTGGCGACAGGTGTAAAATCGGTGGTCACGGCGCGCAAGTTTCGGATGGCGCCGTCGGCCGTCTGGTCAAAGTCCACCACGACGACGAAGGGTTCATGGATGCGATGCTCACCCAGCAGTCGAATCCACTGCAGGTAGATGGCGGTGAGCATCCGGTCGTCGTATGCACCGCGGGTGAAGCCCTCGGTTTCCAGCCGGAGCGGTCCCTGCCGGGCGTTGCCACCGGCCGCAGGCGCGGGCGTCGATCCCACCGAAACGGGTAGCCGGGATTTGGCCTGGGAGAGGATCGGGTTGATGGGGGGGCCTGAGGGCTCGGGCGCGCTTTCAGGCAAGGGCGGCAATTGGGCTGCGGGCAGCGACGCCATGCGCGGCTCGTTCAAGCGGCCGAGGGGTTCCGACGGGGTGGAAAGCCGGGGTGATTCTGAAAGGGTGGGCTGAAGTGCAGGCCGGGCCGGCTCAACCGAAGCAACCAGTGCGGGAAAGCGTGGCGCCGTCGCAATGGTGCGAGGCTGCGATTGGGGCGCTGCGTGGGGCAGGGGAGGGCGTGGTGCAACCACAGGAGGCGCGGCGGCAATCTTGGGAAGCGTGGCCATCACCGGCAGGAACGCTGAAGGAGATTTGCTCCTTGGTGAAGAGGTTTTGGAAACCGGGTCCGGGCTGCTTGCCGCGCTATTTTGGGCGGCATAATGCGCTGCGTCCTTGGGGCGCGGAGCAGGGGGGCTGTCGGGGGAAACCTTGATGAAAGTTTGCGCCGGTGGCAGCAACGTGATGGTCAGTTCCGGCAATTCAGTTTTTTGCAGCAACGTGGAAACAGGGGGCTCGTGGAACCAAGCGAGGCCAACGCCCGCCAGACACACGTGGAGGGCCAGCGATCCGGCGGTGGCCAGTTTGGACCGATAGCGTCCCCAATCAACCGGGGTTCGGTGTGGGAAATGGCGCCCCATCTGCGAGGAGGAGCGTGCCGCAAAGGAATGGGCGGCGCAACGATTAGTTGGGGAGCAGTTGTTCAGAGACAAAGGATTGCCCGCGGCAGCCGGTGCGGTATTTTCTCCCTCACATGTCAGCGGAGGGCGCCCATCACGAACTTAAGGGATTGCATGTGAGCGTGGATGATCTGGTGTATCAAACCCAGGCGGTGACGCCGCCGGACCGGCCGCATTGTTTTGCCTACTACATCAGCATCCACAACGACTCCGACCGCCCCGTGACCATCAAGGGGCGCAAGTGGGTGGTGCGCAGCGAGACCGGCGACACCGTGGCTGTGGAAGGCGACGGCGTGGTGGGCCAGTTTCCCACCATCCAGCCCGGTGCCCGATTCACGTACAACAGCTACCACCTTTTTCAGGGACGGTACGCCGTTGCCGAAGGCAGCTATTTGGGAGCCGATGAAGAGGGACGGCGCGTGCAGGTGCGCATCCCGCGGTTCAAGATGGTGGTGCCGGGGGCGGCTAGCGGTGCCGATAGTTGATGCGCGCCTTGGTGAGGTCGTAAGGCGACATCTCGATGTTGACCCGGTCGCCCACGGAAATCCGGATGAAGTGCTTGCGCATTTTTCCGGAGATGTGCGCGAGCACCTCGCGCCCGTTGGGAAGCTTCACGCGGAACATGGTTCCTGGAAGCACTGCGCTGATGGTGCCTTCCAGTTCGATCGGTTCCTCTTTTGCCATGCAGTTGCGCGCTATGACGCGCTATCGGGGCAGGGAAACTGCCGCAAAGGCCGGGGGGATGGCAAGAGCAATCGGTCTTGCGAACATGGCCGCCTACGACTTGGGTTCGGGCCCCTTGGACGGCGGAGCCTTGGGTGCAGGCGGGGCCTCCTTCGACTTCTCGGGCGGCGTCGGCGAAGTGGGAGTAGTCGGTGGCACCGGCGGCTTGGGAACCACGGGGGTGGGCACCACCGCTGGAGCGGGCTCGGCCAGCAGTTTTGAAACCTTGGCTGCCAGATCATGGCGCGCGTTTAAGTCGCGCAAATTGCCGGCGCGATCCACCAGCCACATGGTGGGAATGAGAGTGATCCCGTGCTCCTCGAAAAACCGATTCTGCCAGCCCTTGCCGTCGAAGTGCTGCGGCCAGGCGACACCGTTCTCGCGCAGAAACCGGCGCAAGCGGTCGCCTTCGCGGTCCGCCGTGATTCCCAGAATCTCAAACTGGGGCGTGACGTCCTTCTTGTGATGCTGCTTGTGCAGCGCCTGAAGGCTGTCCACGTCGGCCACGCACGGGCCGCACCAAGTGGCCCAAAAACTGATGAGCACCACCTGACCGCGCATTTTTGCCAGATCGACGGCGCGGGCGCCCCCGTCTTCCATGGGCAGCGCCTCAAATTGCATCGCCAGCGGCTTGCCCAGGCGGTCCAACTGGGCGAGGTGGGCGCGGGCGTGTTCGTGCGTGGTCTGCGCGGCGTTGGGTGCCTGGATGATTTCGTTGAGAAGGTCGCGGGTGCGCTTGAGATCCGCGGGCACGGGCTTTAACGCCGGATCGAGATAGGTCCAGTTGGCAGCCACCTCCACCAACATCGCCCAGGGCTCCGGCCGATCCGGGAACTGCTTAAAGAGCTTTTCGCGGATGCCCTTCTCGTAGGCCAGGAGCGCGTCGTGAAGGTTCACCGAGAGCTGCCTGCCGACGTCCTGGATGATCGGCCGCGCCGCATCATCAAACTTGCCGGGCGCGTCCGCCCCTGTGGCAGGCTGGACCATGAGGCTGAGGCACGCAAATGCGGCCGCGCATTGGATGAGACGGGACATATCGAGCCGGTGGTTTTGAGGGGCTACTCGGCCGCCAGATACTTCTCCACCTTCTTGTCGAGTCCGGCACGGGCGTTCATGTCCACCAGATTGCCCTTCTTGTCCACGAGCCACATCGCCGGGATGCTGGTGATGGCGTACTCCTTGGCCAGTTTGCCCTCCCAGCCCTTGCCGTCAAAGTACTGCACCCAGGGCATCTTCTTTTCTTTGACGAAGGACGTGAGTTTCTCCTCGTCGTCGTCGAGGGAGATTCCCACGATTTCAAATCCCTTCGAGTGCAACGCTTCGTAGGTCTTCATCACGTTGGGAAGTTCCGCGACGCACGGCCCGCACCAGGTGGCCCAGAAGTCGATGAGCACCACCTTGCCTTTGAGCTTGGAGAGGTCCACTTCACGTCCATCCACGGCCTTGAACTTCAGGTTCACAGGCTTGCCCAGCGCCTCGGTCTTCTTGAGGAGACCCTCGGCGCGCTGGACAATGGGGGCAAATTTCTTGTTCTTAAGCTGCACCAATCCCGCCAGAATTTCCTTTTGGACCTTGGGTTCCTCGACGATGGAGGCGGCCTCCAGAAGCATGGCCTGGGGGCCAACCTCATCGGGATAATCCTTCGCCAGCTTTCGGGCGCCGTCGATGTACGCCTTGATTGCCGCATCGCGGTCGGTGGCAATGAGCTTGCGAATCTCGGTGATGAACACCTTGGCGGCGTCATCAAACGTGGGCTTCTCTTTCTTTGCCTCGGGCTTGCCTTTGGGTTCGTCGGCCGCGCGCAAGGCACTGGGGCCTGTCACCCAAGCCGTGAGGCCGAGGATGAAGGCGAGGGCGGCAGTGAGGGTAGTGGGCGTGGTTTTCATTTGAGAGATGGGGCGATCTGGTGCGCGACTCTAACCTCGCCGCGGCGCCATTGGCCAGCAGTAAATGGGAGATCACCCACCAGCCACGATGCGGACAATTTCAAGCCGATCGCCATTCTGCAGGATGCGCCCCCAAAACTCCGAGGGCGCCACGGCTTCGCCGTTGTGCTCCACCACCACACTGCGCGGCCGCAGCTCCCGGCTTTTCAAGAAATCCTCCAGCGCACAGGGAAGCTGCGCCGCCAGCGGCTCGCCGTTGGTGATGAGCACCCCGTGAGGCATCGTTAGCTCAACGTCAACAGCGCGGCTTCCGGGCGGCAATTGAGGCGCAGCCCGTGCAGGTTGCCCACGCCCTTGGTGATGTAGACCCAGCGGCCGCGCCAGAGGTGAAGCCCGCGCACCCGGTGCTTGTCACGAACCGGTGCCAGTAGCGCGCCCAGTCCGGGCAGCAGCCATTGGCCGCCATGGGTGTGGCCGCTCAGCATCAAGGACCAGTGAAAAGGAGCCAGAAGGGTCTTGGTATCCGGGTTGTGGGAGAGCACCACCGTGGGCGCGCCCGGTTCGAGTGGAGTGGCAAACGCCGCCTCGGGATGGCATTCGTCATTCCATGGATCGCCCACCCCAACCAGATTCAGGCATTGGCTTCCCAATTGCAGGGCGCAGCCCCGATTGTGCAGCAGGGTGACACCCGCCTGACGAAGCAGGCGCCGCACCGGATGCGCGCTGGCATAGCCCAGCCTGCTGCCAGCCCACGGGCCACCGTCGTGATTGCCCAGACAGGCGAAGGTCGGGGCGGCGCGGGAGAGGCGTTTCAGGGCGGCTGCGTAGGGGTCGTATGCGTTGTATTTCCAGGTGATGAAATCGCCTGTGAGGCAGATGAGGTGCGGCTTGTGCTCCAGTCCCAGCTCGAACACGCGCTCGAGGTAGCCCAGGCTCACCACACGCGATGCATGCAGGTCCGAAAGGTGCAGGACGCGCAGGGGCTCTCGCAGGCCGATGGGGATGTCGTGCCGGGCGATGTCGATCCAGCCGCTCTCCCAAAAGCGCATGGGGGGCGCGGGCGGCGCATCCAGATTCCGGTGGCGCAGCCGCGCGTGAATGAGGCGCCGCCGCGGCCCGCTGGGAGCACGTGCGGGGACACCGGGGGCAAACTGCAGCGATTCCAACAAGAGTGGCAGGATAGCCCGGCGCATCCGCCCGTCAATGGCGATTGCCGTCGTAAGAGTCTTTACGTGTGGAGCGCGCAGTCCCAGTCCTTCCAAACCGGCTCGTAGCCGGCGGCGCAGATCTGCGCGGCTACTTCGGCGGGGGGGCGTTCGTCGGCGATGTCAAACTGGCCGGTGGCCCATTGGCTTGAGCCCTCAGCCAACGCCACGATGCTGCCGCGCTGCGTGCGGTGAATCTTGTCGCGGCCCGCACCGGTGTAGCCGCCGGGCTCGGTGTGGCTGCCCGCACTCATGTGAGTGACGCCCAGGAGCAGCAGGCGGTCGCGCAGACGGGCGCTTTCGCGGGTGGAGAGCACCAACCCCACGTCGGGAAGAAAGAGGCGCAGCGCGCAGAGCAACTGCACCAGCTCTGCGTCCGTCACGTTCACTCGTGGCTCGAAGTCTCCGGCACAGGGGCGCAGGCGCGGCAGGGAAATCGTGAGCTGCGCCTTCCAGCAATGCCGCAGCAGCCATTGCGCGTGGGCCGCCACGCACAGGGCTTCCCAACGCCAGTCGCCCAGGCCCAGCAGCACGCCGATTCCCAAGCGGCGGAATCCCGCCGCGTACGCGCGCTCTGGCGTAGCCAGTCGCCAGTCAAAGTCGCGCTTGGGGCCTGCCGTGTGGAGGTCGGCATACACAGGCCGGTCGTAGGTTTCCTGATACACCACCAGACCTTCAGCTCCGGCGGCGACGATGGGCCGATACTCGTCAGTTTCCATGGGGCCCACTTCGAGCGCGATGCCCGGCACCACTTGGCGCAGGGCGGCGGTGCAGTCGCGCAAGTAAGTGGCAGAGATAAATCGCGGATGCTCGCCTGCCACGAGCAGCAGATTACGAAACCCCTGTGCAGCCAGAGCCCGCGCCTCGGCGGCTGCTTCGTCCGGCGAGAGGGTGAGCCGCAGGATGGGGTTGTCGCGTGAGAATCCGCAGTAGGCGCAGTTGTTGATGCATTCGTTTGAAAGGTACAAGGGCGCAAACATGCGAATGACCTTGCCAAAGCGCTGCTGCGTGAGCGTCTGGGTGCGCCGGGCCATGGGCTCCAGGCAGGCGGCTCCCTCTGGGGAAATAAGCCGGGCAAAATCCGACAGAGTGGGCCTTCCCAACCCCACACTGTGCCGGGCGTCGGCGGCTGGGCACTGCATGGACAGGTGCAACAGGCGCTCCAGCGGAAGCTGGCGGTAGGCGTCGACAAAACTCACCTGCAAAAGGTGGCAGGAGGATGCCTGACTGTCCAGCGGGCTTGGGGGCAAGGGCGTTGCCAGCGGCCGTGCGAATAATTTTTTCTCCCCACGAGATGGGGGGCAGGGGTCTAATGCCTCCCGTGAGTCACGTGATCGTCGTGGCCACTCAGAAGGGGGGCGTCGGCAAGACCACCACTGCGGTGAATCTGGCCGCCTGCCTCGCTGCGCAGGGGCGTTCGGTGCTGCTGCTCGATTTGGATCCGCAAGCCAATGCCACCAGCGGTCTGGGATTGGAGAAGGTGGCCGGTGGCAGCGTCTACGGCGCGTTGCTGGGGCACGAGCTGCTGGTGGACAAGGTGCGGGCCACTTCCCAGCCCAACCTGTTCATCGTCCCCAGCGAGATGGATCTGTGCGGCGCGGAGATTGAACTGCCCCGAATGGAGGGGCATCTGCAGCGGCTGCGTCGGGCGTTGCAGGGGCTCACTGAGCGCGCGCAGTTTGACGTGGTGCTCATCGATTCGCCGCCCTCGCTGGGCGTGCTGACACTCAATGCGTTTGTGGCGGCGGAGAGCGTGCTGGTGCCCCTACAGTGCGAGTATTACGCGCTCGAGGGAATTTCCACGGTGAACTGGCTGCTCGAGCGTGTGCGGCAGTCGGGCGAAAATCCATCGCTCTCCATCATGGGGATCGTGATGACCATGTATGACGCGCGCACGCGGCTCTCTTCGCAGGTGGTCGAGGAAGCGTCCCGGCATTTTGGCGAGAAGGTGTTTGAGACGCGCATCCCGCGCTCCACGCGCTTGGCCGAGGCGCCCAGTCACGGCTGTTCCATACTGCAGTATGATCCCCACAGTGCTGCCGCCGCTGCCTATGAGGTGCTGGCGCAGGAAGTCGCGTCGCGCCTTGGGCTCTCTGCGTCAGGGGCAGGCGAACATGCGTGTGTGCCGGTGCAAAATGTTGCTTGAAGAAGCGCCCTCAAGGCCTAACATCGCGCCTTCCTCTATGGCGGCAACCATGAAGAACTTGCAACCTCTGGCGACTTTTTTTGCCTTCGCCTTGCTTCTGGAATCTTCGCAGGCGGCCGACTGGACCCAATATCGCGGCCCGAACCACGATGGCTCCACCGTGGAGAAGATTCCCGCCAAGTGGCCGGCATCGGGGTTGCGCACGCTCTGGAAGGTTCCGGCACCGGGAGGATTTAGTTCCTTCGCGGTATCGCAAGGCCTTGCCGTCACTCAGGTGATTCGCGAGGGCCGCGAGTGCGTGGTGGCCCTTGATGCGATGACCGGAAAGGAAGCGTGGGCGGTGGAGTTGGGGGCCGCGGATTACGGGCACAACGGTGGCAATGCAGGCGCCAAGGGAAATGACGGCGGCGATGGACCGCGCTCCACGCCCACCTTGGACGGCGACCACGCGTACGTCTTGTCTTCGGATCTTCGTTTGTGGTGCCTCAATGCCAAGTCCGGAAAGAAGGCATGGATGGTGGACTTGATGGCGGAGCATGGAGGCCCCAACATCAAATGGAAGAACGCCGCCTCGCCGTTGCTGGACGGCGATCAGGTCTTCGTCGCGGGCGGTGGTGCCGGTTCGACGTTTCTCGCCTTTGACAAGCTGACCGGCAAGGTGTTTTGGAAATCTGGAACCGAAACCATCACGCATGCCACCCCGGTGCGCACGACGCTCCACGGAGTGGCGCAGGTGATTTTCTTTGTGCAGAGCGGACTGGTTTCGCTGGACCGCGCCACGGGGCGTGAACTGTGGCGGCAGGCCTTCCGGTTTTCGGTTTCCACTGCCATCAGTCCGGTGGTGGCGCAAGACGTGGTGTACTGCTCGGCGGGTTACGGAGTGGGCGGCGGCGCCTACCGTATTTCCAAGACCGATGGGAAGTGGGCCGCCGAGGAGCAGTGGCGCGCGCACGGCAATGGCCAGTCGGCCAATCACTGGAGCACGCCCTTGCACCGCGAGGGGCACCTCTACGGGGTTTTTGGTTTTAAGGAATATGCGACGGGGCCTGTGAAATGTGTGGAGCTTGCGACTGGTGCTGTGAAATGGCAGAAGCCCAATTTTGGCGCGGGCAATGCGGTGCTGGCTGGCGGGCACCTACTGGTGCTGACCGATTTGGGCGACTTGGTGTTGCTGGCGGCGCAGGCGGCTGAGCAGCCCGAATTGGCGCGGGCCCATGTGGTAGATGGCAAGTGTTGGTCAACCCCCGCGCTGAGCAACGGGCGTGTGTATGTGCGCAGCACCAAGGAGGCGGCGTGCGTTGAGCTGCCGCGGGCCCTCTCCTCGCGATGAACCCAACGCCGGGCCAACTGCAGCCGGCCGCTCCTGCCCCCGCCGCAATCACGACCTCCAAGCAGCCGGTCGAGATGGTGGTTGAACGGGTGGTGATGGAGCTGCCCGACACCAAGACGATTCGCCTCATCTGGCCGCAGGATTACAATCCGCAGTTTCTGACGGGACAATTCATCACCGTGTCCTGGCCGGACACCCCGAAGTACCGCCGGGCCTACTCGCTCTCAAGCTGTGCGCTCGATCGCGGCCACTTTGAAATTACCGTCAAGCGCGAGGGCAGGATGGGAACGCGCATGGTTGACTGGGCCAAGGAGGGCGACCTCTTGCAAGTGATCCGTCCGGCAGGAAAGTTCCTGCCTGTCTACGATGCTGACAAACACCTGATTTGCATCGCGGGCGGATCGGGCGTCACTCCCTTTCGCGGTTTTGCGCGCGAGGCCACATCGCGAGGGCTTTCCACGCGCCTGACGGTCCTTTATTCCGTGCGCACCACCAAGGACATCATCTTTCATGACGAGTTTCGCGAGATGGAAAAGCGAAATCCCAACCTCAAGTTTGCCGTGACCTGCACGCGCTTGGAGGTGGACGACCCTTGGGAGGGACGCCGCGGCAGACTGGACGTGGCTTGGATTCGCGAACAGGTGACCGACATTGGTAACGCGGTGTTCTACGCCTGTGGTCCGACGCCGCTGGTGGAATTTGCCGAGGATCTTGTGGTCAATCACATGGCCGTGCCACGCGCCCAGCTTCGAACCGAGATCTGGGGCTAGGTGGCCGCTTCCCGCTTTTCCTGACATGACGCTCCAACGGACGCCGCTGTACGACTGGCACGCCGCGCATGGCGGGCAGTTGATTGACTTCGGCGGCTGGGAGCTTCCGGTCAAGTACAGTGGCATCATCGAGGAACATCTGGCGGTTCGCCGCGCGGCTGGTCTCTTTGACATTTCGCACATGGGCGAAGTGTGGGTGAGCGGCCCGGCGGCGGCGCGATTTCTCAATGGTGTGCTCACCAACGATCTTGCGCGTCTGGACGTCGGGATGGCGCAGTACACCATTCTATGCAACACGCAAGGTGGCACGGTGGACGACCTCTACGCCTACCGCATCGGGGAGGAGACGTTTTTCCTGATCATCAACGCCGCGCGTATTGACGCGGACATGGCGTGGCTTGAGTCGCAGCTGGATCAATTTGCCGACCGGCGACAGGTCTCTCTAAAAAATCTCTCTGGTGAGTATGCCGCGCTGGCTCTGCAGGGGCCTGCGACCGCCGGTTTTGTGGACAGCCTGCTTCCCGGCCAAGGTTTGATTGCTGGCCTTAAGCCCTCCGCGCTGCGCAAGAATGGCGTGGAAGCCTACGCCGTTGGAACCGATAAGGTGTTCGTCGCGCGAACCGGCTACACGGGCGAGGATGGTTTTGAGTTTGTCTCGCCAGCCACGCACATCGCCGACATCTGGGAGGCTGCATTGCGCGCGGGACAATCTTCTGGGATCAAGCCTTGCGGGCTGGGTGCACGCGACACGCTGCGGCTTGAGTCGTGCTACCCGCTCTACGGCCATGAGCTTGACGAGCAGACTTCGCCCATCGAAGCGGGCCTGGGTGCGTTTGTGAAGTGCGAGAAGGGGCCCTTCGTTGGAGCAGCTCCTCTGGCCGCTCAGAAGGCGGGAGGGTTGCAACGCAAGTCGGTCGCCTTCCAACTCACGGGAAAGGCACCGCCCCCGCGCATGGGCTGCGAGCTTTTCATTCCCGGCGAGAGTCAGCTCCTGGCAAACGTCAGCAGCGGCACGATGAGCCCCACCTTGGGCGCGGGCATTGGCCTGGCTTGCCTGCCGCTCGCGCAAGCCCACGCGGGCCAGCCTCTGGAATTAATCGTGCGCCAGACGCGCTATCCAGCGCTCGTGGTGCCCAAACCCTTTTATCGGCGACCCACCCCATGAGCACACAAATCCCCGCAGAACTTCTCTACGCGCCCACCCACGAATGGTTGCGCAACGCCGCGGGCGTGGCCACGGTCGGCATCACCGACCACGCGCAGCACGAGCTCACCGACATCGTGTTTGTCGAGCTGCCCAAAGTGGGGCGCGTGCTGGCCGCTGGTGAATCCTGCGCGGTGGTCGAGTCGGTGAAGTCTGCCAGCGACATCTACTGCCCCGCTGCCGGTGAGGTGGTCGAAGTAAATCCATCGCTGGCGGAAAATCCCGCGCTCGTCAACAACGACCCCTACGGGGCTGGATGGTTCTTTAAGATGCGCCTTGCCGCTGGCGCAGCCTCAAGCTTGCTGGACGCCGCTGGATACAGCAAAGCGATCGGCTCCGGCAGCAAAGCCTGATTGCCTGCGGTGGGCACCTGCGCCATCTTGTGTCAGATGACCCTTCGCGCCCTGCCTCTTTTGCTTCTGCACGGAGTGTGTCTTGGGGCGGCGGCGCCCGATGTTGTGTTGCGCAACGGCCTGTTGGTGGACGGCACCGGCAAGGCGGCATTTCGTGGTGACGTGGCGGTGCAGGGCGGGCGCATCCAAGCCTTGGGCGCGGTGAGCGTAAAGGGGCGGGTGGAAATTGATGTCAGGGGTTGGGTGGTTGCACCGGGGTTTATTGACGTCCACACGCACGCGGAGAACATCGCGGAGCATCCACTGGCGGAGAATTTCCTGCGGATGGGCGTCACCACTTTGGTGCTGGGCAACTGTGGCAGCTCCCGCGTGGATTTGGCGGCGTTCTTCCGCGGGCTGGAGGCGAACGGCACAGCGGCGAATGTAGCCAGCCTCATCGGCCACGGCACGGTGCGGGCCCAGGTGATGGGAGGATCGTTCCGCAGGAAGCCTTCGGCCGACGAGCTGGATCGGATGCGCCAGTTGACGGCCCGTGCGATGCGCGACGGCGCTTTGGGGATGTCCACGGGACTCATTTATCTTCCCGGCACCTTTGCCGAGACGGAGGAACTGTTGGAGATGGCCAAGGTCGTGTCCACACACGGGGGCATTTACGCCAGCCACATGCGCAACGAGGGAACCCGAATCGCCCAAGCCATCGGAGAATTGGTTCGCATCGGCACCGAGGCGCGGCTGCCGGTGCATGTCTCGCACATCAAGATTGGCGACAAAACCAAGTGGGGGGAGGCGGCGGCAGTGCTTGGGCTGCTTGCCAAGGCGCGCACGGCGGGAGTGGCGGTCACGCAGGATCAGTACGCGTACACCGCCTCCAGCACGGGGCTGCGGCAGTTGCTTCCCGACGATGCCGTGGCCGGCGGCCGCGAGCGGTTCGCCCAGTTGCTAGACAATCCGGCCGAGAAGGCGCGCATCATCCAGCAGATGAAAGAGCGACTCAAACAGAGCGGGCGCGAGGATTACGCCTATGCGGTTCTAGCCCACTATCGACACCAGACCAACTTCAACGGGCTGAGCGTGCCCGCAGCGGCCCGAATGCGATTTGGTCAGAGTGGCATGGATCAACAAATTGAGCTGTTGCTGGAGGTCGAGCGCAATGGAGGTGCGTCGGCGGTGTTTCATGGGATGAACGAGGACGACTTGCGCACGTTCCTCAAGGATCGGCACACCATGTTTGCCTCGGACAGCGGCGTGCGCGTCTGGGGCGAGGGCGTGCCTCATCCGCGGGGTTACGGGAACAATGCGCGCTTTCTCGCCCGCTATGTGCGCGAGGAACACCTCATCACCCTCGAAGAGGCCGTGGGACGCATGACCAGCCTTCCCGCGCGCACCTTCGGCATCCCCGATCGCGGTGAGTTAAAGGTTGGCGATTGGGCCGATGTGGTGGTGTTTGATCCGGCCACGATCGCGGATGCGGCAACTTACGCAGCGCCCCATCAGTACGCCAAAGGCGTGGGATGGGTGCTGGTGGGCGGTCGCTTTGTGGTGGAAGAGGGGCGCTCGAATGGCCAGCGGCATGGTCGCGTGGTTCGCCGCGCCAACTAGTGGTATTGCTCGCGTTCTAGGAAGTCTGCGATGTGCTCGACACGGATGTGGCCGGCACCGGCTCGCTCCAGGCCCGCTTGAATTTGCAGCAGGCACCCGGGATTGCTGGTCAGCACCACGTCCGCGCCTGTGGCCACAATGTGGGCGCACTTGCGCTCCTGTAGCTGGGCCGCCATCTGCGGCTCGGTGAGGTTGTAGCTTCCAGCGCTGCCGCAACACATCGAGGCTTCGGTGAGTTCCAACAAATCCACGCCCTGGATCGCACGCACCAAATCTCTTGGGGCGGTGCAGATCCGTTGTGCATGAGCCAGGTGGCAGGCGTCATGATAGGTCACCTTGAGGGGTGTGGTGGCTCGCGCACTCACCGCCTTCGCCGGCTTTAATTCCTCCACCAAGTCGCGAACCTTTTCGCTAAAGCGGGCGGCGCGCTCGCGCCATGCGGGGTCGTCCTTGAGAAGGTGCCCGTATTCCTTTAACATGCTGCCACAGCCGGCGGCATTGACCACGATGGCATCCACCGGCTGGGCTTCAAAGGTAGCGATGTTTTTGCGCGCGCAGTCGCGGGCGGCGTCCAGACGGCCTGAATGGGCGAACAACGCGCCGCAGCAGCCTTGCTCAGGCGGGGTGAGTACATCGCAGCCGGATTGGTTCAAGAGCTTCACACTGGCTGCATTGGTTCGTGCGAAGAGAACCTGCATCACGCAGCCCCTGAGAAAGCCCACCTGCCGTTTGGGGGAGCCCGCCGCCGGTGATAAGACTGGGATCGGGGTTGCGGGCTGGCTGGGCGGAAGCAGTGCCAGTGCCTCGCGCATCACCCTCGGCAGCAGCCACCCCAGTCGCGCTGCACGGATCAGCCGGGCTGGGATGAGCGCCATGCGCAAGAGCACGGGACGGGAAAAGACAAACTCGATGCCCCAGCGCCACAGCCTTTCCCGCAGGGGCCGGCGATGATGCTGTTCAATGTGCTCGCGCGTCTCTTCCAGCAACGCGCCATATTGTACGCCACTGGGGCAGGCGACCTCGCACGCGCGGCAACCCAAGCAGCGGTCGATGGGGCCCGTGCTGAGTTCATCAAGCGCCAGTCGCTGCTCCTCCAGTGCACGCATGATGTAGATGCGTCCGCGAGGCGAGTCGTTCTCATTACCCGTCTCCAGATAGGTGGGGCAGGCGCTCAGGCAGAGCCCGCAGTGGACGCACGCCTGCGCCTTGCTGGCATCAAGAAAGGATCGGGTGAATGAGGGGGGGCTGCTCACAGGCTGGGCAGCGTGTGATGCGGGTCAAACGCATCCTTGAGCCGCTGCTGCAAGGCTGAAGGTGCGGTGGCCGGCGGTGCGGGAGGGCCTTGTGTGTGGTAAATCACCCCATTGCCGGCACGCGCAACAAAGGCGCATCCTTCCAATCTTGCCAGCGTGTCCATGAGGGCAGAGGGCATCACGGCGCATTTGCGATGGGGCCACTTGTGAAAGAGGCCGTCGTACTCCATGTCGCCGGGCTGGCAAATACCAAGGTGGGATAGTGCTTGGCACTGCTCGTCCACATCCTCCTGCGGTCCACCAAATCCCATCACGAGTGTCGGTGGAGAGCCGGGCAAGCGGTGCAAATCAAGGATGTCCAGATGCAGTCGCGAACCCACCACGCGCTCCAGCAGCGCACCCGCTTCCTCAAGAGTGGCGCAGATATGTTGCAGGATGCGTTGGGCCTTGGGAAGAGGCAGCACCTTGAACGTCGCTTCGACAATGATGCCTAGCGTACCGTGACTGCCGACAAAGACTTTGCAGAGGTCAAAGCCGGCGACATTCTTGACAACCTTCCCGCCTGATTTCACAAGGCGGCCGTCGGGCAACACGACGCTGATCCCAATGAGCCAGTCTCGCGCCGTGCCAAAACCCCATCGGCGCGGCCCGCTGTGGTTGCCGGCAATCAGTGCGCCCAGCGTCATGGCTTTGGGAAAGGGTGGGTCCAGGGGCAGCCACTGGCCGGCTTGTGCGAGGGTGTGCTGAAAATCCGCCAGCGACATCCCCGCCTGCGCGGTGGCCGTCATGTCCTCGGGATGATGCTCCAAGAGCGCCCCCAGCGCGTGCAGATCCCAGCCGGTCACCGGCACGCGCCGCCCGTTGGCGGTGGCGAGCGCGTGGCGCAGTTCGTCCAGATTGGCGGGGCACAGGCGCATCAGGCGTGGGCCTGCTTGCGCACGGCAAAGTCCGAGCAGCGTTTGCTGCCGGGAAACATCTTGTGCGGATTGCAACGCTGGTCGGGATCGAACACCCGCCGAAGCGTGCGCATCGCATCCAGATCGCTTTCGGTGAACTGCAACGCCATATAGTCCATTTTCTCGACGCCAATGCCATGCTCGCCAGTGACGCTGCCGCCCAGCTCAATACAGCGGGTGAGGATGTCGTGGCCTGCGGCCAGCGCACGCTGCACCTGGCCCGGCTCCCTTTCATCGTAGAGGATGAGCGGGTGGATGTTGCCGTCGCCCGCGTGAAACACATTGGGAATGCGCAGGTCGTGGCGCCGGCTGGTTTCCTGGATGAACTGCATGATCTGCGGCAGCTTGCTGCGCGGCACCACGCCGTCCTGGGTGACGTAGTTGGGGCTGAGCCGGCCAATGGCTCCAAAAGCGCGCTTGCGGCACTTCCACAAGGCTGCACGCTCGGCCTCGTCGCGAGCCACCCGCACCTCGCGTGCACCGCGGCCACGGCAGAGGGCCTCGATGACACCCGCCTGCGCAGCCAAGCCCGCGGGCAGACCATCGAGTTCGATGATGAGCACCGCGCCCGCGTCGAGCGGAAAGCCAAAGTGATACGCTTCTTCCAGCGCGCTCACGATGAGCCTGTCCATCATTTCCAGCGCGGCAGGCACGATGCCCGCAGCAATGATGTCGCTCACGGCGTGGCTTGCCTCGTCCACGGTGTCAAACACACCCAGGAAAGTCCGCCAGTGCGTCGGCGTGGGGATCAGGCGAAGCAACGCGCGCGTGACGACGCCAAACATCCCTTCGCTGCCAATGAGCGCACCGCGCAGATCGTAGCCCTCCACGTCCTCGCCGCCATCGGGGGTGACGCCAAGCCATTGCACCGAGCCGTCGGGCAGCACCAGTTCCAGTCCCAAGACATGGTTGGTGGTGACGCCGTACTTGAGCGTGTGTGGACCGCCCGAGTTGGTGGCGATGTTGCCGCCGATGGTGCAGGCTGGCTGGCTTGAGGGATCGGGTGCGTAGCAAAGGCCATGCGGGGCGGCCTCGCGCGTCACCCAGGCGTTGACGCAGCCGGCCTCGACGAGTGCGCGTCGGTTGCGGACATCAAGCGCAAGCACGCGGTTCATGCGCGTGAGCGCAATCATGACGCCGCCTTCCACCGCCAGCACGCCGCCGCAAAGGCTGGTTCCCGCTCCGCGCGGAATGATGGGCAGATTCAACCGGGCGCACAGCTCAACCACCGCGGCCACTTCGGCTGTGGTGCGCGGCAACACCACGGCTGTGGGCGGATGGCGCTGCAGGGTGTAGCCATCGCACTCGTAGGCGAGCAGCTCCTTGGGATCGGCAAGCACGCTCTCGGCGCCCACGATCGCGCGCAGGGAATCCACCCATCCCGAAGTGTCGAGCCGTGGCGCCAGTGGCACGCACAGAGTGCTAGCCAAATTCATTGCTGCTGTCGAGTCGCCGGCCTACCCTTGGCTCGGATGAATCCTTCTCCTGCCATGTCGATTCCCTCGCGCCTGCTCATGGGGCCAGGCCCCAGCAACGCGCCGCCGTCGGTGCTGACGGCGATGAGCCGGCCGCTCGTGGGGCATCTGGATCCGGCCTTTGTCGCGCTCATGGAGGACATCAAGGCGATGCTGCGGCAGGTGTTTTTAACCAGCAACGAAATGACGTTTCCCGTGAGTGGCACCGGCAGTGCCGGGATGGAATTCTGCCTCGTCAATCTCATCGAGCCGGGCGACGAAGTCATCGTCGGCGTCAATGGAGTCTTTGGCCAGCGCATGGCGGAGGTGGCTTCGCGCTGCGGTGCCAAAGTGACGACCGTAGAGGCCACTTGGGGAAGTATCATCGAACCCGACGCGATTGCTGCCGCACTCAAGCAGGTTGCGCGGCCCAAGCTCGTGGCGATCGTCCATGCGGAAACCTCCACCGGTGCCCTCACGCCGGTGGAAGAGATCGGTCGTCTCACGCGAGATTCTGGAGCGCTGCTGGTGCTCGACACGGTGACCTCTCTGGGAGGCTGCGCCGTGCGTTTGGACGACTGGCTGGTGGATGCCGCCTACAGCGGCACGCAGAAATGCTTAAGTTGTCCGCCGGGCCTCTCGCCGGTCTCCTTTGGTCCTCGCGCCATGGAGGCGGTGCGTGCTCGTCGCCATCGTGTCCAAAGCTGGTATCTCGATGTCAGCCTTCTGGCCAATTATTGGGCCGAAGGTCAGCGCGTTTATCATCACACAGCGCCCATCTCCATGAACTACGCGCTGCACGAGGCGCTGCGTCTGCTGCTGGAGGAGGGGCTTGAGCAGCGGTGGGCGCGGCACGAACGCAACCACAACGCACTGCGGGCGGGACTGACGGCGCTGGGGTTGGAAATCGTGTCCCAACGCGGCCATCAGCTCTGGCAGCTTAATGCCGTGGGTGTTCCGCAGGGCGTGGACGAGGCGGCGGTGCGGGGGCGCCTGCTGCAGGAATTTAACATCGAAGTGGGAGCAGGGCTGGGACCGATGAAGGGCAAGATCTGGCGCGTGGGCCTGATGGGGCACACATCAACCCTTGAGAATGTGTGCGTGCTGCTGATGGCGCTGGGACGCATTCTGCGCGAAGCCGGCCAGAGCGTGGATGAACGGGCGGCCGCCGCAGCCGCTAAGGCCAGCGCAGCAGGTTCGTGACGCGCGTAAACGTTTCCGGCGGGAATCCTGCAGCCACCTTCAGCCGGTAATCGCGTTCGATGGGATTGCCGATCTGGGCGCATTCCAGCATGGCGCGGTAGCTCATGAGTCCCCGCAGCCAGGGCCATAGGGACTGGGTGGGCACGGGATAATCGCTGCCATGCAGCATGCGCAGAAGCAACTCGGGCTTGAGGCAGCCTCGCAAGACCCGGCTGCGATAGGGCAGATTGAGCGCACTTAAGTCGGCGTAGAGCTGTGGGTACTGCCACATCATATCAACCAGCTCAGGGAAGTAGTCGCGATCCGTTGCGCCGCTGGCCGATGCGGCGTGTGCGGCGATGCAGGTGACCCCGCATTCTAGTGGCAGGCGAAGAATGCGCGGGTCGCTAAACTCCGGGCGCAGGACCTCCAGTGTGCGCTCGCCTCCCGTGTGCGCCAAGAGTGGCAAGCCCGCCCGGGCCATCGCAGTCCAGAAGGGTTTGAAACGCGGCTGGCTGCAGTCAATGTTCTGGCAATTGGGCAGGCACTTCATCATGACGGCACCGCCGGCCAGTCCGCGTTCCAGCGCCTCCATCGCATCGGGCCGCGCCGGGTGGATGGAAATGGCGGGGAGGAACTCGGGGTGCTGCCGCCCTAGCGCAAGCACGCGCGCATCGGGCACGTGCGCATTGCCCCGGCCGGGCATCAGCCGGCCGTCATCGTCATACACCTCTTCTTGAGCGAGTAGTACCACGGCATCGAGTGAGGAGGTGCGGATGAAATGGAGGAGGCGATCCACATAAGGCTCGTCGAGCGGTCCTTGCAACGCCGTGAGGGGCAGGCCGATCTGTTGCAGCATGAGGCGGTAGAGCAGCCGCTTGCCAGCGGAGGCGCGCAGCCAGCAGCCGTGACCTCCCTGCGCATTGCCCACCAGGTGGACGTGCATATCAATCCGTTGCATGCCGTGCCGTTGGTGGTGCCTGCTCATGGCCTAGATCTCCATGGGGAGCGTGCGGTGGATGGTGGCGGAAGGGGTGGGATTCGAACCCACGGTACGGTTTTCCCGTACGCTCGATTTCGAGTCGAGTGCCTTCAACCGGACTCAGCCACCCTTCCTTGCGCCGAAGGAAAGCCTATCGCCCGCGCCCGCGCCTGACAATGGGGAGTTTCAGCCGTGGTGTGGAAGGGCTCGACGCGCGCGCCGGGCTTGGATTTACTGCCGCCCGTGATTGACAGCCCGGCCTTGCTCTCTGCGTTTCTTCCGCGCCTGCAACAGAGCGCATGGCTGGCGCTGGACACCGAGGCGGACAGCCTGCACGCCTATCCAGAAAAGCTCTGCCTGCTTCAAGTGGGACTGCCGGAAGGGCCGGAGCTGGTCGATCCGCTCGCTGACCTGGACTTAAGCCAAGTGTGGCCAGAATTTCGCAGGCGGGAGATCATCATGCACGGGGCCGATTACGATCTGCGTCTGCTCAAGGCCGGTCCGGGATTTGTGCCGGAAACCATCTTCGACACCATGCTGGCGGCCCGAATCCTGGGTCACGAACGATTTGGGCTGGCGGATTTGGTGCAGCACTTCATGGGAGTGACGCTGGAAAAGGGCTCGCAGAAGGCCAACTGGGCGCAGCGGCCCCTGACGGAGAAGATGAGCCAGTACGCCTGCAACGACGTGCTCTACTTGAAGCCGATCGCCGATGCGTTGCGCGCCCTCATGATCGCCAAAGGGCGGCTGGGATGGCACGCCCAGCAATGCGCCCAGTTGATCGTGGATAATTCACAATTTGCCGCGCCCGACGCCGACCGCATCTGGCGCATCAAGGGAAGCAACCACCTGCCGCCGCCCGTGCTGGCGGTGTTGCGCGAACTCTGGCACTGGCGCGAGGGCGAGGCCAGACGCCGATCTCGCCCGCCCTTTTTCGTGATCCCCCACGACACCCTGCTGCAAATCGCCTGCGTCGCAGGGCAGGGCGGCAATTTCCACGACCTCCTGCCCCGGCGGATTTCCGACCAGCGCAGGCAGGGCATCATTGATGCCATCCACCGGGGAGGGCAGCAGCCGCCCGCGAGCCATCCTCGGCCGATTCCGCCGGCGCCGCGCCTGCGCCTCACGGGGCCGCAGGCCCAGCGACTGGCCCAATTGCAGCGCCACCGTGATGCGCGCGCCGCTGACCTTGCCATCGATCCGACGCTCATCGCCAGCCGCGCCATGATGCTGGAGATGGTGACGGAGAATCACCTCGCGCATCTTCTGCCCTGGCAGCAGGACTTGATGGCGATGTGAGCCTCTTTAGCGCACGACTTCCAGCGCGAATCCCTTGAGGTATTGCGTCTCGGGGATGGCCGGGAGAATCGGGTGGTCAGGCGACTGGGTGTACGTCTCGCGCAGGCGCAACGTGCGCCGGGCATCGCGCGCGGCGTCCAGGATCACCTCCATAAAGAGCGCTCCGTCCACGTGGTGCGAGCAGCAGAAGGTGGCCAGCAGTCCGCCCGGAGCCAGCAGGCGAAGCGCGCGCAGGTGGATTTCCTTATAGCCCCGGAGCGCATCGGCCACCGCAGCGCGGTTGCGGGTGAACGAGGGCGGATCGAGAATGATGACATCAAAGCTGCCCGCCTGCGAAGGCGCGGCCTTCAACCACTCAAAGACGTTGGCTTGCTCAAACTCGCAGCGCGCCTCCACGGAATTGAGCTTCGCGTTGGCGGCGGCGCCAGCCAGCGCCGCTGCGGATTGATCGAGTGCGCTCACCTTGAGTGCGCCGGCCGCAGCGGCATGAATGGCAAATCCGCCTTGGAAGGTGAAACAATCCAACACCCGCGCCCCACGGCAATGCCGCGCGACAAGCGCATGGTTCACCTGCTGATCCAGATAGGCGCCGGTCTTGTGTCCGCCCAGCACGTCGGCAAGGAAAGTCATGCCGCCCAGTCGCACCGTGAGAGATGGGGAGAGGATTCCCTCGATGATGCCTGTGCTGGGAGGAAGTCCCTCGAATTGGCGTGCCGCCGTGTCTCCGCGCTCCACGATGGCCTCGGGCGTAAAGATCGTGCGCAAGGCGGCCAGAATCGCCGGCTTGCACCGTTCCATTCCGGCCGAGGTGATTTGGATGACGAGGCACGACTCGTACCGGTCCACGATAAGGCCACTTAGGAAATCGGCCTCGGAATTGACCACGCGGCAGGTGGTGGCGCCTGGCAACAGGCGCTCGCGCAGGTCGCGCGCCGCACGAATGCGTTGGGTGAAAAAGGACTCGTCCGGAGCGACACGTTCGTCTGCGATCAGCCGCACGGCAATCTTGGAAGTCTCGTTATAAAATCCGCAGCCCAGAAACCGGTTGCGGTGGTCTTTCACTTGCACCCAATCTCCCGTGGTCGCCGGCCGGGTGAGGCGTTCGATGGCAGCCCGGTAAATCCACGGATGTCCGGCAGCCACGCGTTGGGCGCCATGCGGGCACAGAAGAACGGCGGGAAGGGGAGTCATGCCGATGGCTTCAGAGCAACGAGGCGTGGGCTTTGTTCGCCGCCAGTTGCGCAACAAGTTCACGCACCTGCTGTGCGGCCTTCTTGTGCGCAACCAAGGTCGTGTCGTCGGTGTGAACAATCACGCAGTCGCGCAACCCCACCACCGCCACGAGCTGCCGGCGCGGCCCCTTTCGCATGTCGAGAATCAGATTTCGTGCTGCGTCCACCAGCACCGCGTCGGCCTCAACACAGTTGCCGGCGGGGTCCGCCTTCATGTGACGGGCCAGCGCGGGCCATGAGCCCAGGTCATCCCATGGAAAATCGCCATCGGCGACGACGACGTTCTGCGCGTGCTCCATCACGGCGTAGTCGAAGGACACGCGACGCAGCGCAGGGTAATCACGTGCCAGCGCGGCGCGCAGCTTTGTGGGTTGGGCGGCAATCCTAAACCAACGCTCGCAGGCGGCGTGCAATTCCTTCTGATGCTTGAGCAGGCTCTCCACAATGGTAGGAAAGGAAAAAACGAAGAGCCCCGCATTCCAGCGATGAACACCGCTGTTGAGAAATTCCACGGCGCGATCAAGCTGCGGCTTTTCAACAAATCGTTCTGCGCGATGGAAGGCCGTGCGGTAAGGCTTGCAGCTGCGGGGCGGTGGCAGAGTCTCGCCCACTTGAATGTAGCCGTAGCTGGTGGCGGGCTCCGTGGGCTTGATGCCGACCGTGACAATGGCTTGTCCGCGCGACGCCAGATCCATGCTGTCCATGAGAATGCGCGTGAAGGCCTTGGTGCCCTGATCGGGAATCACATGATCGGCGGGCAGCACCGCGATTACGGCGGTGGCAGCGCGCGATCCAGCCAGCGCTGCGCCGAGCGCAATGGCGACGGCCGTGTCGCGCCCACAGGGTTCGGCCACAATATTGGCTTTGGGCAGGGCGGGCAGCTGCTTACTCATGGCAGCCACCTGCGACTCTTGCGTGATGACGAAGATGTTTTTGGGAGGCGCGAGAGTGCGGGCGCGATCAAAGGTCTGCTGGATCAGCGATTTCTTGCCCACCAGCGCCAGCAAGGGTTTTGGCGACTTCTCGCGGCTGAGCGGCCAAAAACGCTCGCCGCGCCCGCCCGCGAGGATGAGCACGAACCGGGGAGAGTCCGTAGATTTGCCCGCCATGATTAGCCTCAATTCCTAACCGCACTTACCAAGGGATTCACGAAGGCCGCGATGCGTTGGGGCAACGCTGCATCCTGACCCATCTGCGCCATCTCGTTGACGATGGCGCTGCCCACCACCACCGCTTCGCCGTGCGCGGCTACGGCGCGGGCTTGCTCGGCATTGGAGATGCCAAAGCCCACGGCTACCGGCAGCGTGGAATGTCGGCGGATGCAGGACAGCATCGGGGCAATGCCCGCAGAGAGGGTGGCTTGCATTCCCGTCACACCTTCGCGCGAGACGTAGTAGAGAAACCCACTGCCAAGGCGCGCGATGGTCTGCACGCGTTCTTCCGGTGTGGTGGGTGCGATAAGCCAGATTGCGCAGAGGCTGTGCGAGGCCATCACGCGCTGGTAGTCGGCCGCCTCCTCCGGGGGCAAGTCCAGCGCCAGTACGCCATCCACTCCGGCGGCGGCGGCGTCGCGAACAAAAGACTCCAATCCACGCTGGTGAATGAGGTTGTAGTAAACGTAGAGAACGATGGGAATCTCGGAAGCGCGCCGGATGGCGGCGACGCAGTCGAAAACTCCGTTGGGCGTCGTGCCGCTGGCCAAGCCACGTTGCGCAGCCAATTGGTTCACCAATCCATCGGCCAGCGGATCGCTGAAGGGCACGCCCAATTCCAAAATGTCCACACCAGCGCCACTCAGCGCCAGAGCCACTTGCTCTGTGGCGGCCAAGTTGGGGTCGCCCGCTGCGATGTAGGCGATGAAGCCCTTCTGACCGGCGGCCCGCAAATCAGCAAACCGCTTCTCGATCCGATTCATGCAACTTTTGGCGCACGCAGGGCGGCCGTCGCCGGCAACGTGAGACGCAACCCCTCCAGTGTCAGCTTGGGGTCGATGCGGGTGATTTCCGGGATGGAACGGGCGAGGATTTCCGCCGTACCGCCCGTGGCGATGACGGGCATTTTCCCGACGCCCAACTCCTGCTGAATTTGCTGCAGCAGCGCACGAACCAACCCGCGATAGCCATGCACGGCACCCACCTGCATGGCAGCGGCCGTGGACTTTCCGATGACGGAGCCAGGCGCAGTGCCGGAGAGTGTAATGCGCGGCAGAAGCGCGGTCTTCTCGTGAAGGTAATCGGTCATGGCCGAGATCCCGGGCGCAATGATGCCGCCGACGTAGTGGCCGCGACCATCGACAATATCGAAGGTGAGGGCCGTGCCGAAGTCGACCACCACCACGGGCCCCTTATTGGTTTCAAGGGCAGCCCGCGCGTTGGCCAGCCGGTCCGGGCCGATGCTCTCAGGATCCGGATAGTCGATGGGCACGCCACAGTTTTTGTGCGTCAACAGGGTGGTGGGGATGGGGTGGCAACTTAACCAGAAGCTGGCCTCCTTGGTGGCACTGGGAACCACGCTGCAAAGCACGGCGTGCTCGCAGTCGGTTTTGCCGATGAAACGGTCCAGCAGCGCTTCGATGCGTCCGTTGGACCAGTCTTCGGTGCGGAAGTCGCGATCGCGTTTGAGCTTTCCATCGGCGACGATGCATACGTGGGTGTTGGTGTTTCCGATATCAAGTACGAGTTGCATAGTCAGTTTTTGATAAGTTGAACATCCCCGCCGGTGATGCGCTCCAAGCGCCCGTGTTCGGTGCGTAGCAAGAGCGCGCCCGATGGGTCAAGCGCCTCGGCGCGTCCACGCAGCGTACGCGGACCCTGCGAAATGGCGACTTCCCGGCCCAGTGTCGAGCAGTGGCTCTCCCATTCCTCAGAAACCGAATCAAAATCTCGCGCAAGGATGCGCCGGTAGTCGCGGTCTAGCTCGCGCAACACGGCCGCCGCCAATGAGGCGCGATGCACCGGCTTGCCGGCAGCCTGTCGAAGCGAGATGGCCTGCGCGCGTAGTTCCACTGGAAAGTCAGACGGCGAATGCGAGACGTTTATGCCCATCCCCAGCACTATATGTCGCACATGATCCAAGTCGGCATTGAGTTCTGTCAGGATGCCGGCCACTTTGCAATCGCGAATCAGGATGTCGTTGGGCCATTTGATGTTCAAGGCAAGCCCAGTCTCGGCATGGAGGGCACGCACCAGCGCCGTCGCGGCCGCCGCCGTGAGCTGCGTGGTCTCGCTGGGCGCCATCGTGGGCCGTAGCAGAACCGAGAACCAGAGGCCCTTGCCGCGGGCCGACGCCCAATGACGGCCAAGCCTTCCGCGGCCCTGCGTCTGGGTTTCCGCGAACACCACCAGCCCCTCCGCATGGCCTTCGCCAGCAAGTTGTTGCACCGCGTCGTTGGTGGATTCGGTGCGATCCAGCACCCGGATGTCGCGCCCGAGGATGGCGCTGGGATTTAGGCGAGCCCGCAGGTCGGGTGCGAACAGGGCGTCGGGCGACTGCAGCAGGCGGTAGCCTTCGTGCGGATTGGCCGCAATGTCATAGCCAAGAGCGCGCAGGGCCTCGATGCGCGCCCAGACTGCCGTGCGACTCACTCCCAATCGCCGGCACAAATCGGCGCCGGACACGCCATGCTCGGCCTCGTAGAGCGCCCTTAAAATGTGCGTGTCCAATGTCAGGGGAGCGCCTCCAATTCCATGGAAATGTCCACCGCCCGGGGCGAATGAGTCAATGCGCCCACGGAGATAAAATCCACGCCCGTCTCCGCCACGGCCCTGATGTTGTCCAAAGTTATGCCGCCGCTGGCCTCGAGCTTGATCTTCCCTGAAAGTTCGCGCACCGCTTGGCGAAGGCGCGCCAGATCCATGTTGTCGAGCAACACCATGTCGGCCTTGTGTTCAGCAGCCTCGCGCGCCTGTTGGAGGGTGTCGGCCTCCACCACAACAACGAGGTGCGGCCAGCAGGTCCGCGCGCGGGAGATGGCGGCAGCCACCGGGTTAGGCGAGGCGTCTTGCAAGGCAGCCAGATGATTGTCCTTGATCAGCACGCGGTCGAAAAGTCCCATGCGATGATTGGTGGCGCCACCGCAATGAGTGGCGTGTTTTTCAAGAACCCGCCATCCAGGAGTGGTCTTTCGCGTATCCAATAGCGTGGCGCGCGTGCCTTCGATGGCAGCAACGTACTTGGCAGTGAGCGTGGCGATGCCGCAGAGGCGCTGTAGAAAATTGAGCGCGGTGCGTTCGGCTGACAGCAGCGCGCGCGTTGGCCCCGCAAGCCGCATCAGCACGGCGTCTTTGGAGAGAGACTGCCCCTCGAGGGCGAGGGCACTGACCTCCACCGTGGGGCAGACGGCTTCGAACACACATTGCGTCACCGAAAGCCCGGCGACATGCAGTGGCTCGCGCGCCACGAGCGTAGCGCGTGAGCGCATCGAATCGGGGATGAGCGCCAGGCTCGTGACATCGCCGCTGCCGATATCCTCGGCCAACGCCCGTGTCACTAGGTCCTCAAAATCCTCCCGACGCAGGGACATTGGTGGAGCATGGCGTCGGGGCGAGGGAGGTTGGAAGAAAAAAGGCAATGTGGCCCAAGGAGCATTGTGAAGAAGCGAACGAGAATTGGTGTGAATTTTTGTCCGCTTCAGGCCACTATATGACATGGCGAATTTCATCCGCCGGCCGGATTGGTTCATCCCCGAGTCTCAGGTGACCCCTGAGGCGGTTTACCATAACCGTCGCGAATTCTTAACCGCGATGGGATTCGTGGGCGCCACAGCCCTTGTGGAGAACGCATTGGAAGCGGCCACGGCGAAGGACAATCTGGCACTCTACCCTGGAAAGGAGACGGCGTACAAAGTCGCGGTAAAGCAAACGCCCGAGGAGTGGGCGATCGGGTACAACAACTTCTACGAGTTTCACACGCGCAAGGAACTGGTGAGCCACCCGCAAATCATCGGCAAGTTTCTCACCGAACCCTGGCGCCTGCGGATTGACGGCATGGTGGAAAAGCCGTGGGTGGGCGATGCCCAGGATTTGATTGCCCAGATGGGAAAGAAGGGCGTGATCGAGCAGCGCGTGTACCGTTTCAGATGTGTGGAAGCGTGGTCCATGATTTGTCCGTGGACGGGGTTTTCGCTGAGCAAGGTGCTGGAGTTGGTCGAGCCCAAGAAGTCAGCCAAGTTCGTGCGGTTTGAAACCTTCTTCGACCCCCGCATGGCGCCGGGCTTTCAGGCGCTTCGCGGTTATCCCTGGCCTTACACTGAAGGACTGCGCATCGACGAAGCCGCCCACGAACTGGCCTTTGTCGCCACAGGCATGTACGGTAAACCGCTGCCGCGACAAAACGGCGCGCCGCTTCGCATGGTGGTTCCGTGGAAGTATGGCTACAAGAGCATCAAGTCCATCGTCCGCATCGAATTTACCGACAAGCAGCCCAAGACCCTCTGGGAATCACTGGCCCCCGATGAGTATCCCTTTGAGTCCAATGTGAACCCCGCCGTGCCGCACCCACGCTGGTCGCAGGCCACCGAGCGGCGGCTGGGCACCGACGAGCGCGTGGCGACCATCAAATACAATGGGTACTCCGCGCAGGTGGCCGCGCTTTACAAATAGTCCCGGGCAAGTTTTTCTTCGCCCATGCCGGTGCCGGTGCTCACTCTCGCGCAGATGCGCGAATGGGAGGCGATCTCTTGGCGTGCGGGGCGTTCCATCAGCACTGTGATAAGTTTGGCAGGCACCGCCCTGGCGCGGCAGGCACTGCGCATGACGCAGCCGGGCGATTCGATTCTGGTGCTTGCCGGAAAGGGCAACAATGGCGCCGATGCCAAAAGAGCCATTGAACACCTTGCAGATCGCCGTGTGCGCCTGCTTGAAATCTCCGATCCTGCGCCCGCCCGGGAGGAGCTGGCCGTTCAGCTTGCATCCCCAACGGCGCTGGTGATGGACGGCCTCTTTGGCATCGGCCTTAACCGCCCCTTGGATGCATACTGGGTGGAACTCTTGGAGCAGGTGAATCTAGCCGGGCATCCGGTGCTGGCAGTAGACGTACCTTCGGGCCTCTGTGCCGATACCGGGCGGCCGTTGCCTGTAGCCATACGCGCCCACGTTACTTTGACATTGGGCGCTCCCAAGGCCGGATGCCTCACTCCATCGGCCAGCCCTTTTGTGGGGCGACTTGAGCTCGCCGCCGACATCGGCCTTGTCCCGTGCCCGGCCTCGGGCGAACTGCTGTGGACGCTGCCGGGTGACTTTGCAGGACTGCCGCCCGCACGCCCGGTTGATTCGCACAAGGGAAGTTGGGGGCACGTGACGATCCTTGCGGGGAGCACCGGCTATCACGGCGCTGCGGTTTTGGCGGCGCGGGGGGCATTGGCGGCGCGGCCCGGATTGGTGTCCGTCATCACTCCTCCGGCCGTGTATGTGCCAGTCGCAAGCCAGTTGCAGGCGGCGATGGTGCATCCGTGCTCCGCCGGGGCGCTGCAGCGAGTGCAGCAATCTTGCGCCTTCGTCATTGGGCCTGGGCTTGCAGGCGTAGACGTCACCACGGAATTGAAAGAGGCCGCCGCGCAAATCTGGCGTCAGGCCGCCGGCCCGGTTCTGGCCGATGCCAGTGCTTTAGATTGGCTGCCTCTGCGGGAATTTCCAACGAGAGCCATCCGGGTCATCACACCGCACCCGGGCGAGGCAGCTCGCCTGCTGGATTGCGACACGTCGCGAGTGCAGGCCGACCGATGCAATGCCTTGAGACAACTGACGTCGAGTGCGGGAGGCTCATGGGTGGTGTTGAAAGGGCGCCACACGCTCATCGGTGCGACGGGTGGGCCCATCTGGGTGAATCCCAGCGGCAACCCGATGCTCTCCCAGGGAGGAAGCGGCGATGTGCTGGCAGGATTTCTGGGCGGCCTTCTTGCTCAGCCATGGGGTCGGCAGGATGCAGGGCAAACGCTTCGATTTGGTGTGTGGCACCACGGCGACGCGGCCGATCGCCTCTCCCAAAGGCGCGCGGGTTGGGGGATGGAGGAATTGCTCGGCGCACTTTGATCCGGCCCTTTTTGTTTGTCGATGGGCCTCAAGCGTGGTTTGCTCCGCACACGATGCGCAGGCGGCTGGAAGTCTTGGTGCTGCTCGTGGCGCTGACATTGGGGATGGCACACGCGGGCTGGGGCGCAGCTGCTGCCAGCGGGGGTTCATCCGTGCAGTCCACCATCCCCGAGGCGCCCCTTGAAGCGTTGGGGAAGAAGCCTCCACTCCCGCCTTTGCAGACCGAATCGTGGCCGGGATTGCCGCCGGGTTTTTCGCAGCGCTCTAGCAGCGACCACCCGGCCGGCACCTTCCTCTCGGCGCTGATCAATCCCATCGCAATCTTTTTTGTCCTGATCCTCGTGGGAGTGAATCTGTACCTGGCGCGCGAGGTGGCGCATCACTGCCAGCGACCGGTGCGCGCGGTGTGCGCGTGGTCGCTGCTGATGCCCTATGTGGTTCCATTGGTGTTCTTGATGCTGCCGGATCCTGACGAATCGGCCGGTGCCGCGGTGGCTTCCCGCAAGTCCGCCCCGTTGGAGGAGGTGGCGCCAGCCGAGGAGGCCGAGGCAGGCGCCGCGAATGCCGCTCAGGGCTACGCCAATGCCACGGCCTATTTTCACCAAAGCACCACTCGATTTAATAAGCCCTTTTTCGAGCGCGAGCTCATGCGCTTTATGAGGATGACGCCCCATGCCACCGAATGGCTGGTGATCCGAACCCGGCAGGAGGAATTGTGGGCTTGCCGGATTATCAGCGCCACGCAGGAAGGCCTGAAGCTGGTGGTGGCCGCCAATGACGTCTGGGATGAGCGCGAGCTGACCTACTTCAAGATCGTCGAACTCCAAGTCATCCCGGCGGCATGAGCATGAAGTATCGCAGCATTCTTCTCTTTGGTGCGCCCGGATCGGGAAAGGGCACGCAGGGCAGAATCCTTGGGCAGGTGCCCAATTTCTACTACTTCTCCTGCGGGGATGTGTTCCGGAATTTGCGGCCTGAGGATCCATTGGGCCGGAAATTCGTGGAGTATTCCAGCCGAGGTGCGCTGGTGCCTGACGACCTGACACTCGAGGTCTGGCGCCGACATATTCAGGCCGGCATCCTAGCCGGCAAGTTTCATCCCGAGCACGACACGCTGCTGCTCGATGGCATCCCGCGAAACGTGCGGCAGGTTGAACTCATGGATGAGGCCATCGATGTTCGCGCCGTGCTTCATCTGGCCTGCGGTGACAATGACAAGATGGTGGCGCGAATCCAGCGGCGTGCGCTGGTGGAGAACCGGCTGGACGATGCCCGCGTTGAGGTCATTCGCCAGCGCTTCGTCACCTACGAGGCGGAGACGCGCCCCGTGCTAAACAAGTTTGCGCCATCCATGGTTCACGAGATGGACTCGACGCAATCGCCCGTCGCCGTTCTCTCCGACATTCTCCAGGTTCTGAGAGGGCTCTCCTAGATTCATGGCCGGGCCACTCCGCGTCCTCTTCATGGGCAGCGCCGGGCTGGCGTGCCCAAGCTTGGAAATGCTCGCGGCCATGCCCGGGGTCGTCGTCGTTGGCGTCGTGACCCAGCCCGACCGCCCCTCGGGCCGCCGCTTGCAGATCGAGGCTTCTCCCGTGAAACAGGCGGCCTTGCGGCTGGGCCACCAGGTGTTTCAGCCCGCCAGCGCGCGCAGCCAGGAGTGTCTTCTGCAATTACGAGAGATGGCCCCCGATGTCGCGGTGGTGGCCGCCTACGGCCAAATCCTGCCGATCGGCGTGCTGAACCTGCCGCCACATGGCTGTCTTAATATCCACGCTTCACTCTTGCCGCGCCACCGCGGAGCATCGCCTATTCAGGCGGCCCTGCTGGCGGGAGATTCTGAGACCGGAGTGACCCTGATGAAGATGGACGAGGGGCTGGACACCGGTGGAATGCTCGCAGCGGTTTCCACCTCCATCTCGCCGAAGGATACCGCGCAGACGTTGCACGACCGTCTGGCGCAACTTGGCGCCCAACTGCTTCGCGACACGCTTCCCGGTTATCTGGAGGGTGCCCTCCTTCCGCGACCGCAGCCCGCAGAGGGCGTGACGTATGCCGGCAAGGTGCGCAAGGAGGACGGCCTCATGGACTGGCGCCTGCCCGCCGAAATCTTGGAACGCAGGATTCGCGCCTACACGCCCTGGCCGGGTGCCTTCACCACATTGCCTGCGACGGAGTTGCGCCTGCTTAAAATCCGCGCCGCGGACATCGTGGATCGGGGAGGGCCCGCAGGCTGTGTTCTGGATGCGGGAGCAGAGGGGCTGCTGGTGGCCTGCGGGACGCAGGCGCTGCGGCTTTTGGAAGTGCAGCGCCAGGGTGGCCGCTGGATGCGCGCCGTGGAGTTTTTAAGGGGAATGCCTTTGCAGGCGGGCCAGCAGATGGGCACCTGATTTACTTTGCGCCAGGCTCCGCAAACTCCACTTGGGCTTCCCCAAAGAAAAGCACTCCTGAAGCCGTGCTGGCTCGGAGCGTGAGCGGCATGTTAAAGGGCCCCAGCTCCGAGCCCAGTTCGACGCGCAGCTCGCCCTCCTCGACGCCGGCGGCCAGCATGAGTGCGGGTGCCTTGATGCCGCGCATGTGGGCGGGCACCAGAAGTTCCACCTTCATGGGTCCGGCTCCAAGTTGCGGCGCGCGCCGAACGTGCACTGGCAACGTCAGGAGCGCATTGGGCCTTGCCAGATAGGACGGCGAGGCAATCGACAGCGCCACCAGGTTCTCCGAGGTGATGGCAATCACCTGTTCGCTGCCCTCGAAGGAACTGTAGCAGACCGTGTGCTTGCTGCCGTCAGCGTCAGTCACCACCGTAGTGAGCATGATCTGGATGCGGCTCGTGCGTCCGATTTCCATCCGTGCGGGGTAAGTGATCGGATAATCAAACTCGGTCGTCCCCGCTGGCAACTCGAGAATGGGCCCCCTGACGCCTTGCACGTGGCGGCCCTGCTTGTCGGCCAGGCGTGCGACAAAGGGCCCGGCCACGCCACCCGGTTGAATCTTGTAGTGGCGGCTCACGACGGTGCCGGTGGGCTGGCTTGTGGCCAGTTGGAACTGACCGGTGAACTTGAAGGGCGTGGGCAGCCCCACCGCAACCAGGACATGATCGGCTGACGCCTGACTCAATCCCCGGATGGCCAGGGCTTCTCGTGTGGCGTTCCTGTCGGCCAGTGTGGCTTCGCCGCGCACCGTTACCCGATGCGTCGCGATGGTACTACTCTGCGGCGCAGAAAGGGTAACGTCGGCGTGTGGCTGGCCGGGGGGAATCACCAGACCCGTTGCGCTCATCCCGGCCGGAAGGCCGGAAAGCGTGAGTCGAACTTCTCCTGTAAAACCGCCCATCCGCTCCACACTGACCCTCAGCTTGGGGTTGGGTGTGGCGGGCTTCTTGGGATCGTCGGTCTTGGGGGCTTCGCGCAGAAGGGTGAGGGTTTCCGATCCCAGAGTGAGCTTAAAATCCGGCGAAGACATTGCCGTGGCACGCAGGCGGTAGGCAAAGGCAGGACCGCCGCGCGAAGCAAACCGGTCGGAAACCCGGACGCGGTACACGCCGGCCTTGGGGGGCGTGAAGACGAGCAGCGGATCGGGCTGATCGCTGGTGCGGTCGTCATTCGTGGCCAGCACCGTTCCCGCCTCATCGAGAATGCGCAACACGCCATCGAGCGGACTCTCCAGCCGCGCGGCGATGAGGTCGAGCGTCACGGGCACTTTCTCCGCCAGCCGCAGGGACCATTCGTCTGTTTCGCCGGGCTTCTCCACGCGGCCGTTGAGCATCAGGGGCACTGACTGCGGTGCTGCGGGTGCCGGTTCCACGATCTCAGAAAGCTCATCCACATGAAGCCGGATGCGTCCCAACGATCGCCCGGCATCCTTGAGTTCCACCCATTGAAACTCTCCTGGCAGGTCGGCAAGCCGGGCCGCGCAAGGCTGTGCGGCAAGCCCCGGGCCTTGGATGCGTAGATCGAGGGGCTGGCCTCTCTTTCCTCCCAACGGAAAAGCGTGATCCACACGGCCTCCGCTCTGAAGGGTAAGGCGGTAGACATAATGCTGAAGTCCTCCGTGGCTGGCGTCGGTGATGCGAATCGTGTGCGGACCGGCAACCGCCGCTGTGAACCACCGGCGGGGATCGCCGCGCCGAGGGCTGCCCGTCAGTCGGACAGGCTGGCCGGCGGGGTCGAGCACGGTGAGCACGGCTTCAAGCGGCGAACCCAGTTGGCGGGTGGCCGCGTCGCAGACGATGGTCTCTCCCTCCTTGGCCGCGAAGGTCCATTCATCCACGTCCTCGCGTGGGAAAATGCGCCCATTGACGGTGACGGGCAGGGCGACCGTCTGGTGGATCGGCCGTCCGGCCGCCTCCACTTCCACGACTTCCGGAAGGTCGCCCACCACAAAGGGCAGCGAGGGGCTCGTGCCCTGTGAGGTCCAGCATCGGGCGCGCTGCTCGTCCAAGGGGGCATCGGCCCCGATCACCAGTCGGGCGGCGTAATCCCGTGGGTAATTCTCCCCCGCCTGAGAGTCCGGTTGGGGAATGATCGGCCCTTCAAACCAGACGATGCGGGTTTCCTGAATGGTTCCTGGAAACCGGATGCCGCGCCCCAACATCTCAAAGTGCGCCTGATCGTGGAAATTGAGTCCCCCGACTCGCACCTCCACGGTCGTGCCGCGCTGTCCACCGGCAGGAAAAAGATAGACCAGTTGCGGAGGCTGGGCCCCAAGATTGGCCAGGGTGCCCGCCAGCAGAATGGCCGAAACCCGGCGCATGTTGTTTAAAGAAGTTCCTTAATCACGCGGCCGTTGTTGGAGAGCATGATGGGCCGTCCTTCGGGGGTGCGCATCTCGCCCATGGGATTGAGACCCATCAAGTGATAGAAGGTCGCCGCAAGATCCTCCGGGCCGTAGGGATTGTCGGCGGGATCCTGCGCCCAGCGATCGCTCTTGCCGACAACACGCCCGCCATGGATGCCGCCGCCGCCCAAGGCCACGGTGAAACACCGGCTCCAGTGGTCGCGGCCGGCTTCCTGATTGATGCGCGGCGTGCGGCCAAACTCGCCCGTGAGCACCACGATCGTCTTCTTCAGCAGGCCGCGGTTGGAGAGGTCCGTAAAAAGCGTCGACACCGCCATGTCAAACTTGGGCAGCAAATCATCGCGCAGGGTCTTGAAGTTTTCCGTGTGAGTGTCCCAGTTGGTGTGATCCACCGTGACGCAGCGCACGCCGGCCTCCACCAGGCGCCGAGCCATGAGACAGGATTGGCCAAGCGAGTTGCGCCCGAAGGCGTCGCGGGTCTTCGCGGGCTCCGCATCGATGTCAAAGGCCTTCTTGGCCGCAGGCGAGGTCATCAGATCCACAGCGCGTTGAGAGAACACGCTCAGGGCTCGCGTGTCGGCATTGGCCCGCGCCTCCGCGGACTTCTGGAACCGGTCCACGCGGGCAAGCAGGGCGCGCCGGTCGCCAAGGCGTTGGGCGTCCAGAGCCAGGGGAGGCGATAGATCGGGCACGGCAAATCCCGGGGTGGCGGGGTCGGCTTCGATGGTGAAGGGCACCGCAGAGGCTCCAAGGAAGGCGGAGCTGCCGCTGTTGTGCATGCCCGGAAGGCAGACATAAGGCGGGACGGGGCCGCGCGGCCCCAGTTTATGGGCGATCACCGATCCGAAGGAGGGGTGCAGGTTGTTGGGTTTGAGGCCGCCATTAAAGGATGCGCCAGGGTGGTAGCCGGTGAGCATGTAATGATCCGCCGGACCGTGGCCTGCGTCATGATGGGTGAAGGAGCGGATGAGGGAGAACTTGTCCATCACCTTGGCCACTTGAGGCAGTTGGTCGCACACGTGCACCCCGGGCACATTGGTGGCGATGGGATTGAAGGGGCCGCGGATGTCGGAAGGGGAGTCGGGCTTCAAATCGAACGTGTCGATGGTGCTCATGCCGCCCTTGAGAAAGATGTAAATCAAAGACACATCATCCCTGGCAGGGTCGGCATGGCCGGTCTCTTCCGCGTGCAGCAACTGGTTCAGCGAGAGCGAAGCCCCCAGTCCACCGGCCACGCCCACGCGCAAAAAGTCGCGCCGCGCCAGTCCATCGCAGTAGGAAACGTTGGTTTTCACGAGTTCTTCCCCGTTGCTTTGACGCCACACGCGCTCATAGCTTCAGTGGTTGAAGATAAATTCCAAGGTGTTCAGCAATGACCAAGCCAGGTCTTCGGCGGCCTGCCTCCTCTGAAACCGCCGGCTGCCCAGGAACTCCAGCCCCACGTCGCGTTCTGAGGGCGAGGGGAACCGGCTGAAAAAGGTCAGGTACAATTCATCGAGCAGTTCGGCGTCATCGGGCTTGGCTTCTTCCGTGCGCGCCACCCGGCCGGCGGCGTGCGCAATCTTCGCGTGAACGCCCGGTCCGTTCATCAGGTGCAAGACCTGCGAGATGCTCGCGCCCGTGCTGCGCTCGCACTCGCAGGCGGTGATTCGCGAAGGCCGGCCGAATAGTTTGAGGAAGTAGTGCTGTACCTGGCTGTCCCAGAGTTGCACGGCACGCACGCCCGCGGGTGTGCCGGGAAATTTCTCGGGCACGCCCGTGGTGTCGCAAACCGCGTCCATCAACACCTCGGCCGGAAGGCGCCGGAAGAGAGCGCGAGAATAGTTTTGATCATCGGCCTCATTGGAAATCTGAGGCTGGGAAGAGAGCTGGTAGGTGCGCGAGGCGGCGATGATGCGGATGAGGGCCTTGGCGCTGAACTTGTCTTTAACCAGCCGGGCGGCAAGGGCGTCGAGCAACTCAGGATTGGTGGGGGGATTAGTGGCGCGCACATCGTCCACCGGCTCAATGATCCCGCGGCCCAGGAAATGCGCCCAGACTCGATTGGCCATGTGGCGCGCGAACCATGGATTGCCCGGTGCCACCAGCCAGTCGGCCAGCGCGCGGCGGCGGTCCTGCGGATCGTCCGCATCGGCCTTTGCCGGCATCAGCGAGCCCAGTGGATGAGGAAAAACCGGTTTCCCGGTCCGGGGATGTGACTGCGTCGTGCCGCCCTCGGCGAACAGGGATTCGTCGGCGTCCTTTCCCTTGAATTTCACCTGCTGGAAAAAACCGCGCATGCCGTAGTAGTCCTGTTGCGTCCAGCGGTCGAAGGGGTGCTGGTGGCACTCTGCACAGGTGATCCGAACCCCCATGAACACTTGGGAGGTGGTGGCGGCCATGTCGCCCGGACGCGCGAGGACTTTGAAAAAATATCCAGCCGGCTGATCTGCAATTCTCCCTTCGGCCGTGAGTAGCTCTTGGGCGAACTGGTCCAGGGGCTTGTCCTCGGCCACAGATCGATGAATCCATTCGTAATAGGTTCGTGCGCTCTTGTGGCCCAGTGCGAGCCGGTCAACGCGCAGCAGGTCAGCCCATTTCAACGCCCAATAGTCTGCGTACTCTGGCCGTGCCAGCAATTCGTCCACCAGCGCGGCGCGCTTGTCGGGCGCCTTGCTCGACAGAAACCGCCGGGCTTCGGCTGACGTGGGCAGCTTGCCCACAATATCCAGATACGCGCGCCTGAGATACTCGGCGTCCTGGGCTGTCTCGGAGGGCTGCACGTTAAGGCGCCTTAGTTGAGCGTCCACCAGCGGGTCGATGAAATTGTGAACCGGGCGTTGTGTGAACGGGCCTGAGTTGCCGGGTTGCGGGATGAGCGCGTGAAACACGCCGACGGCCCCGCGATACCTCGCCATCACCGTGGCTTGTCCCACTTTGCTGCCAGCCGTGACGCGCCCAGCCTCATTAACCTGCGCCATCTCTCCATTGTTCGATTGGAAAACCGAAAGCCAGGTGACATCCTCCGAGCTCCCGTCGGCATACTGCGCCCAGACCTTCAAGGCTGCTTGACCACCAAACGCGAGCGTCTGCCGTGCGGGCTCCAGGCGCAGGTGCGAGAGCTCCGGGCGGACGCCCGATGTAAAGGCCAGCCCTCCGGCGACCCAGTCGCGCAAGAGCGCATACTCGCGGGACTTGAGCGCGACCCGCACGCCCCCGCCATGCCCCACCTCGCCCGTGACCTTTCGTAGCAACAGGCTGTTCTCAGGCGCCGTCGCGGAAATCCGCCGGCCGCGGCTTTCTTGGATCAGCGCCGCGAAATCCGCCTCGGGGTCGTTGCCAAAGATCGACAACTTGAACCCATTTTGACCATCCGCCTTGCCGTGACAGGCCGAGCCGTTGCAGCCAAACCGACTGAGCACGGGCATGACATCATGCACAAAATCCACGGCGGCCGCCGCGGGTGCCATCATCCCGAGCACCCCCAAGGCAGAAGTGGCAAGCAGGCGCATGCCGCGCACACGCGAGGGCTGTGGAATCGGGTTGGGCATGGTGATCCGCACCGGCACGTTGGACGCAGGCCCGCCGGGATTCATGCAAACGAGTTTTGAAAGGGTGCGCCTGCCCGGAAGGGGCTGCCGGCTTGACTTCGGGGGAGGACAGTGCAAGCTGTCGGTCGTTTCAATCGTTCGATTGAAACAGATGGATGAAACCGGTTGACACCAAGACGCACATCCTCAACGCCGCGGAGGAGCTCTTTGCGCTGCGGGGGCCGCATGGCACCTCGCTGCGCCAGGTCATCGTGCGGGCGCGGGTGAATCTGGCGGCCGTCCACTATCACTTCGGCAGCAAGGAATCGGTGCTCGAGGCCGTGCTGGCGCGCCGACTGGTTCCGCTCAATGCGGAGCGGCTCGCACTGATCGAGGCGCACGAACGGGCGCGCGGCGGTCGCGCCGTGCCGCTCGAGTTGATCCTGGAGTCACTCGTCGCACCGGCCTTGCGGCTGAGCCGCGACCCTCGGAAGGGCGGGGGCACCTTCATGCGCCTTCTGGGCCGGTGTTTCACCGAGCCCGATCCGGCCATTCAGGCGATGCTCACGCGCCAGTTCAGCGGAGTGGCCGACCACTTCACCCCGGCATTTCGGCGGGCGCTGCCCGGCCTGCCTGCGGTCGAACTCTTCTGGCGACTTCATTTCCTGGTGGGTGCTATGGGCCATACGATGGCGGACGCCGAACGGCTTCGGACTTTTTCGGGCGGCCTCTGCAATCCGGATGACACTGAGGGCACCATCGCGCGGCTGGTGTCGTTTCTCACGGCGGGGCTCCGTGCGAAAGTTCCGGAGGTTAAATGATGCGCGCCCTTTCACTGCTGCTCTTGTTGCCGCTGGCTTGCCGCCTCCCCTTGCCGGAGCGAGCCGAGCCTATGGGCGATCTTCCCCTCGTTTGGCAGACTCCAGCTCATTCCACCAATGAACCGCCGTCGGACTGGTGGAGGCAATGGGGCAGCGATGAACTGGCGTCCTTCGTGGCAGAAGCCTTAAAGGCCAGCCCCAATGTCAAGGTGGCTCAGGCAAGGGTGGAACAGGCGCGGCTGCGCGCAGAGTTGGCGGGGGCGGAGTTGATGCCACAGGCCAGCGTGTCGCTGGAGGGCAATCGGCAGCAGAACAACTTCATCGGCCTGCCCATTCCGGGGGATACCGGCGGCGTGCTGACGTCGCGGTCCACCTCCTACAGGTTATCGTTTGCCACCAGTTGGGAACTGGATCTCTGGGGGCGCATTCGCGCAGGCCAATTGGCGGCGCTGGCGGATGCCGACGCGACCGGTGCCGACCTTGAGGGAGCGCGGCAGTCGCTTGCCGCCCACACGGCGCGAGCGTGGGTGTTGCTGGCCGAATCGCGCCGGCAGACCGGGTTGGTAGAAGCCCATCTGAAAATTGCGGAGGCCTCAGCCCAACAAGCGCAAGTGCGATACGAGCTGGGGGTGCGCCCGGCGCTGGATCTCCATCTGGCTCAAACACACTTGGCGATTCTGCGCTCTCAACTCGAGCAATGGGGCGTGGCGAAGGCGTCGGCCGTGCGTCAGCTCGAAGTCCTTCTGGGGCGATATCCCAAAGGGGCCATCCCAGAGCCCGCCGACTTTCCTCGTCCTCTCGATGCCGTTCCGGCGGGCCTGCCCTCGGGCCTGCTCGGGCGCCGGCCGGACATCGTCGCCGCGCGATTGCGTCTGCTTTCCAGCGACGCGCGCGTCCTGGAGGCGCGGGCCGAGTGGTACCCCAAACTGAGCCTCACCGCCTCCACGGGCATTGCCAGCCCTGAATTGGAAAGGCTGCTCGACAACGACCTGAGCGTATGGTCCTTGGGCGCCAATCTGCTGCAGCCGCTCTTCGCCGGCGGCAGGCTGCGCGCCAATCTGAAGCTGAAGGAATCGATGGCTGGCGAAGCGGTGGCCGCCTACCGCGGGGTGGTGCTCAACGCTTTTGCCGAAGTGGAGACGGCACTGGCCACTGAGGGATTGCTCGCCGCCCGTCACCAGAAACTGGAGTCGGCTGTGGCGCTGGCCACCGGGACGCTGCGGCTGGCGCAAGATCGGCATGGCCGGGGTCTGGAGCCTTTCTTGACCGTCGTGGATGCGCAAGCGCGGATCACCGAAACCCAATCGCAGCGCATCGCCGTGCAGCGACAGCGGCTGGAGAACCGGATTAATCTGCATCTGGCATTGGGTGGCGGGTTCGTCGCGGCCAATCCCGACTCGGTTTCCCAAAAGGCGCGGCCATGATTCGCCGGATTCTCCAAATTCTACTTCCCGTCGTGGCGATCGCCCTTGCGTGCCTGGGTGCGCTCTGGCTGCTGCACAACCGTAAGGTCGTGGCGCAGGCGCCGATTGAAAAATTCAGGCCCCGCGTTGTCGTGGCGCGGGCGACCTTGCGCGAGTACCAGCCGGTGGTGCGTTCGCAAGGGGTGGTGCTGCCGCGCAGCGAGACGGGACTCACCCCGGAGGTGTCCGGGCGCGTGACATGGACAAGCGAGCGGCTGGTCGTGGGCGGGCACTTCAACCAGGCAGAGCCGCTCGTGCGCCTGGACGACACCGATTACCGGCTGGCCATGGCCACCTCGCGGGCGGCCATGACCAACGCGATTGCCCAGCTCGCCCAGGCGCAGGCGCGATTCGAGTTGGAAAGCGCAGAGTCGGCGGCGGCGCGTGCCGAATGGAAACTGCTGGGGCGGGCAGGGGAGCCTCCCGCGCTGGCCTTGCGACTGCCGCAAATCAAGGAGGCGCAGGCGGGGGCAGAGGCGGCCCGGGCCAACTACGAGTCGGCCCAGGCATCGCTGATGCTGGCATCCAACCACGTTGCGCGATGCGTGCTCATGGCGCCCTTTGACGGCCGCGTGGCCCAGCAGCACGTGGTGGCAGGCCAGTTTGCCGCCTTGGGTTCGGTGCTGGCGCGGCTGCAGCCGGTGGACTCTGCTGAAGTGCGCCTTCCACTCGCGCTGGGAGATTTTGCACACCTGGGAATTTCCAACGCGTTCGCCGGCGGCACCAACCTCGTGGATGGTCCGGCCCTCACGCTCAAGGCCACCCATCGTGGCGCAACCGAAGAATGGATCGGACAGATCCTGCGGGTGGAAGGCGAGGTGAACCCCGGCACCCGCATGATGTCGGTGGTGGTGTCGCTGGCCGATCCGTATCGCCGCGAGAAGGGGGCCGTCGGCGCCGTGGCCAGTTTCGGGACATTTGTGCGCGCGGAAATCCGGGCAACGCCGCTGGCGTTTGTCGCTGTGCTGCCTGCGTCGGTGCTGCGCGAGGGCCGTGCGGGGCCGGAGGTCTATCTGCTCTCGAGCGAACGCAAGCTGCACGCCCGGCCGGTCAAGGTTGCCTGGCGCACGCGCCATGAAGTGGTGATCAGCGAGGGCGTCCAGGCGGGTGAAGAAGTGTGTCTCTCGGAGCTGGAGACCTTTGAGGAGGGCATGGAGGTCATCCTTGTGACCGCACCTGAGCCGGAGTCATCGCCATGACGCGCATCGTCGCCTGGTTCGCGCGCAATCCGGTGGCGGCTAATCTGCTCACGGCCTTCTTCATCGTGGCCGGGCTCGTGGCGCTGCCGCACATCAAACGGGAGGTGTTTCCTGAATTTGACTCCAACTGGGTGCTGGTTCAGGTGCCCTATCCAGGCGCTGCGCCGGAAGAGACCGAGGGTTCCATCTGCGCCCGCGTCGAGGAGGTCGTGCTTTCCATCGAAGGTGTAAAACAGGTGGTTTCCACCGCGGCCGAATCAGCCGGGATCGTCGCCATCGAACTCTTTCCCAACACGGACACGCAGCGCGCGCTCAATGAAATCAAGACGCGGGTGGACTCCATCGACACATTTCCGGCCGAAACGGAGAAGCCGGTGGTCACCGAGATCATCGTTCGCAAACAGGTCATCAATGTGGCCATCAGCGGGGATGTGACCGAGCGCGAACTTAAACGCGCGGGCGAGCGGGTGCGCGACGAGCTTCTCGCGCTACCGGGTATCACTCAGGTGGAACTGGCCCACATGCGTCCCTACGAGGTGGCCATTGAGTTGAGCGAGGATCGCATGCGCGAGTATGGCCTCACGTTTGACGAGGTGGCTGCGGCCGTCCGTCAGGGGTCGCTGGATCTGCCCGGCGGCACGCTGCGCACGCGCGCCGGCGAAGTGTTGCTTCGTTCAAAAACACAGGCCCAGACAGGAGCAGAGTTCGAGCGATTGCCCCTGCGCACTCATGCCGATGGCAGCCGGCTGACGTTGGGGCAGGTGGCCACCGTGGTGGACGGTTTTGCCGAGACGGATTTGCGCTCGCGCTTTGATGGCCGGCCCGCGGTGCTGGTGCGCGTGTTCCGCGTGGGCGATCAGAGCGCGCTGGAAATCTCACGGGAGGTCAAGGATTACGTGGCGGGGGCCGCTTCGCGCCTGCCGCCGGGCATCAAGCTGGGCACCTGGCAGGACGATTCCAACTACCTGCGCAGCCGTATCGGATTTCTGCTGCGCGATGGCTGGCAGGGGCTGTTGTTGGTGTTCCTCTCGCTGGCTCTTTTTCTGCGGTTTCGCGTGGCGTGCTGGGTCACCTTTGGCATCCCCGTGGCCTTTCTGGCGATGCTCTGGCTCATGCCCATGATGGATGTGTCCATCAGCCTCATCACACTCTTTGCCTTCATCGTCGTGCTGGGCATCTTGGTGGACGACGCCATCGTGTTTGGCGAAAACATCTACACCCACCAGCAGCGGCACGGGCCGGGATTGGAGAGCACCATTAGTGGCGCCATGGAAGTGGCGGTGCCGGTGGTGTTCGGCGTGCTCACCACCGTGGCCGCATTTGTGCCGCTCCTGTTTCTGGAAGGCAACACGGGCAAGGTGCTGCGCTACATCCCGCTCATCGTCGTGCCGATGCTGCTCATTTCCCTCGTGGAATGCGTGTGCTGCCTGCCGGCCCATCTTCGCAATATGCCCGACACCCGCAGCGTGCAGGGGCGTCGCGGACCCGGTGGCCTCTGGGCGCGTTTCCAATCCTGGTTTGCCGATGGAGCCGAGCGGTGGATTGTGCGCGGGTACGAGCCCCTGCTTAACGCCTGCCTTCGCTGGCGCTACCTCACGTTGGCGACGGGCGTTGGAGTCTTTCTCATCACTCTGGCGGCATTCGCCGGCGGGCATTTTCGCTTCGTCTTTTTTCCCAACGTGGAAGGCGACAACGTGGCCGCGTGGGTGACGTTCCCGCGGGGAACCTCCGTGGAGACCACGCAGGCGGCCGTGGCGCGTCTGGAACGCGCCGCCGACACCGTGCGGCGTGATGTCGTTGCGCAGGGGCTCGACACCACCAACGTGTTTGAGCACTCGCTGGCCACGGTCGGCTTCCAACCCTTCCGCACCGACGCCGAGCGCGCGGGCGGCAATTATGGAAGCGATCACAGCGGCGGCCACAAGGGCGAGGTGCACATCGAAACAGCACCTTCCGAAGCGCGCCGCATCTCCAGTTTCGAGCTGGCCGCACGATGGCGCGAGGCGGCCGGCGAAATCCCCGGCGCCTTGGAGCAGGGTTTTAGCTCGTCCATTTTCTCCGCCGGCAAGCCCATCAACATCCGATTGAGCGGCCCGGATCTTCCCACGCTGCAGCGTGCCGCCACAGATTTAAAGCGGCGGCTCTCCGCCTATCCCGAGGCGCAGAACATTGCTGACACCTTCCAGCCGGGCAAACGGGAGATTCAGATTCGGCTTTCGCCCGACGCCGAAATCCTGGGGCTGCGCGAGGCCGATCTGGCCCGGCAGGTGCGTCAGGCGTTTTACGGCGAGGAGGCCCAGCGCCTGCAGCGCAACCGGGACGATGTGCGCGTCATGGTGCGCTACCCACAGGAACAACGGCGCTCCACCTATGATCTGGAGGACATGCACGTGCGCCTGCCTGATGGTCGAAGCGTTCCGCTGACCGAGGTGGCGTCACTCACCTCGGGAAGGGGCTATGCCACCATCCGGCGTGTGGATGGCCGCCGATCGGTGTCGGTCACGGCCGATGTGGACACCTCGAAACTGGAGCCCGACGCGCTGCTGGCGCGGCTGGAGCAGAAGGATCTGCCCGAACTCATGGCGGCGCACTCAGGCCTTCAATACAGCCTGGAAGGCGCGCGACAGGAGCAGGAGCTGACCCTGGGAAGCATGAAGCGCGGCTACATCATGGCGATCGTGATGATCTACGCGCTGCTCGCCATCCCCCTCCAGTCCTACCTGCAACCGCTCATCGTGATGAGCGCCATCCCGCTGGGTCTCATCGGCGCGGTGCTCGGTCATCTGATTCTGGGGATGGATCTGACGGTGCTCTCGCTCTTTGGCATGGTGGCGCTCACGGGCGTGACGGTGAACGACAGTCTGGTGATGGTGGATTTCGTCAACCGCAACCGCCAGCGCTACCCCACGCTCATCGAGGCCGTGCGCGTGAGTGGCGTGGCCCGGTTCCGCGCCATTATGCTCAACTCGCTCACCACCTTCGTGGGCGTGGCTCCGCTGGTGTTTTTTGAAAAGAGTGTTCAGGCCAAATTCCTCGTTCCCATGGCCGTCTCGCTGGGCTTTGGCATCATGTTTGCCACGGTGGTCACCCTGTTGCTGGTGCCTTCCATCTACCTGATCCAAGAAGACCTTCGCCGCGCCGTCAAGTGGCTCTATGGCGGCGGAGAGGCGGCACCGGTGGAACCGCCCGCGGCCGTGTTACAGGCTCCGCCCGGCAACCCCTCGCAGGCGCCGGCGCAGTAACCGCGGCAGGGGCGCGGGCGATATTTTCTCCCTACCCCCCGGCGCCCATTTGCGCTACGGTCGCGCGCCGTTGCCACGTCGCCCGCATGAAAAAGCCATCGCTCCTGGTCATCTTTCTTACGGTGGTCATCGACCTCATCGGCTTTGGCATCGTGCTGCCGGTGCTGCCACAGGTGGGACTGGATCTCCACGCTGCGGGATGGCAGACCGGTCTCATCGTGGCCTCGTTCTCGCTCATGCAGTTTCTCTTCGCGCCGGCATGGGGTCGCTTGAGCGACCGAATCGGTCGGCGTCCGGTGCTCTTGGTGAGCACGGCCGGGGCCGTCATTTCATACGCGCTCTTCGCGCTGGCCATCACGCGGCAGAGTCTGGGGCTGCTGCTCATCTCTCGTCTTTTTGCCGGCATTTGCGGTGCCAATCTCTCGGTCGCCAGCGCGTACATCGCTGACATCTCCAAGCCGGAGGAGCGATCCCGGCGCATGGGACTGGTCGGGATGGCCTTTGGCATCGGCTTCATTCTGGGGCCCTTGCTGGGTGCGCTAAGCGCGCACTGGTGGGGGGCCGCGGCGCCAGGCTGGGTGGCCTCCGGCATCTGCGGCGCCAACCTCATCCTGGCGTATTTCATCTTGGGAGAGAGCCACCGGCCCGAGTCGGCACAGGCCGAGCCGCGCCCGCGTGTGGATCAGTGGCTGCACGTATTGCGCCGGCCGCAACTGCGCGTGCTGGTGGGCCTGTTCTTCTTCGCGACGTTTTGTTTCACCTGTTTTGAGTCGGGCTTTGTCGTTCTCTTCGTCAACAACCCAAAAATGCAACGCGTTGAGAGGGTTGCAGTGCCTCATGGAGCCACCGTGATATGGCAGGCCAACAATGGCACCGAGGTGAAGCAAGGCGACGTGTTGGGGCATGCAGTGGCAGGGACGCAGCCCTCGCCGATTCGCGCGCCGCGATCGGGCCGGGTGGAGGCTACGGCTGACGGGGGGCGCGCCATCAACCACACCATGACAACGGCCTACTATCTCATGGCGTTTTGCGGTCTGGTGGGTGCGGTGGTGCAGGGAGGGATGATCGGCCGGTTGGTCAAGCTCTTCGGTGAAAAGCGGCTCATCGGTCTGGGCCTGCTGCTCCTGGGGACAAGCCTGTTTCTGCTGCCGCAGCTCACGCATATCGGCTGGCTCATGGCGGGCTTGGCACTCTTCGCCTTGGCGTCGGGAGTCTACCGCGCGCCCACTTTCGGTTTGATTTCGCTCAATGCCTCCCCGCGCGAGCAGGGCGAAGTGCTGGGCGTCACCCAGAGCGTGGGAAGTCTGGCGCGCATCGTGGGTCCGGTGTTCGTGCTGGGCCTCTTCGACATCCGGCCCGAACTGCCCTATTTCATCTGTGCGTGCATCGCGGCGCTGGCGGGCTGGGTGGCTCTGGTCAAGTTGAACCAGCCGCGGATTCCGGCGGCCCAGGCCGCTGGTGCCGTTCCCGCAGCGGGCAAGGCGGCCGGTTAAGCGCTTTGACATGGCGCGCATCCGAAACGTCGTATTTGATTGGTCGGGCACTCTGGTGGACGATCTGCCGGCCGTGTGGCGCGCCACCAACTTCACGCTCACCCAGGCGGGAAGAGACGAGATGTCGCTTGATGAATTCCGCGCCGGGTTCAGCCTGCCCTTTGATGCCTTTTACGAACGCGTCACCCCCGGCGTGCCTCTCTCCCAACTCGAGGCATGGTACCAGCAGCGCTTCGCCGGCGAGCAGGCCTCCATCGAGCCTTTGCCGCATGCGCGCGCCTTCTTTGATTGGTGTGCCGCGCGCGGATTGCGGCGCCTGCTCTTGAGCTCCATCCATCCCGATCATTATCGCGAACAGTCCGGGCGCATCCCCTTCGCCTTTGATCGCGAGTACGTGCGCGTGATGGATAAGCGCCTTCGGCTGGGCTCCATCCTGTCGGAGAATGGAATGGTGCCGGCCGAGACGATGTACATTGGCGACATGCAGCACGATGTTGATGCCGCCCGCGTTGCCGGCGCGGTGTCCTGTGCCGTGCTGACGGGTTACAACACGCTCTCGCAGCTGCGCGAGAGCAAGCCGGACCTGGTGGTGGAGCATTTGGGTGAGCTTCGCGCACTGCTCGAGCGCCAGGCCTTGGAATGGCCGGCGCCCAATGGCGTCGCGCGCAGTCCGGTGGTCACGGTGGGTGCCCTCATCTTTGATGACTTAGGCCGGGCATTGCTGGTGCGCACGCGAAAGTGGTCGGAGCTCTGGGGCATTCCTGGAGGGAAAATCCAATGGGGCGAAAGTGCCGAGGCTGCGCTGCGCCGGGAGTTGCTGGAGGAGACCGGGCTGGATGTGAATGACATCCGCTTTGTGATGGCGCAGGACTGTGTGGCCTCGCCCGAGTTTTATAGGGAGGAGCATTTTGTGCTCCTTAATTACACCTGCCATTGCCAAGGCACGCCCGAGGTGCGCCTCAACGACGAGGCCCAGCAGTATCGATGGCTGCGCCCGCAAGAGGCTCTCTCTCTGCCTCTCAACACTCCCACGCGTGTGCTGGTCGATGCTTTGCTGGACGGGAAGGGGGCCCGGTGAAGGGAACCATTGCCATCGTTGATCTCGAAGTGGCGTGCCGCATTGGCGTGCCCGATAGCGAGCGAAGCACGCCCCAGCGTCTGATGATGACTTTGGAACTGGAATTGGACTTGAGTCGCGCTGCGACCACCGACGACATCGCGCACACTGTGGACTACGACGCTCTGGCGAAGGATCTGCGGGTTTACTGCGCCGCGGGCGAATGGCGCCTTCTTGAGAAACTGGCGGCAGACATCGTGGCCCGCGTCGTGTCGGCGCACCGGCCTCTGCGCGCGTCCTTGGAAATTAAAAAATTTGTCCTTCCGCAGACGCGGCACGTGTCCGTGCGCGTGGAATACACCGGCTAGGGCTGAGGCAGTTTGACGCCCAGCACGGTGCGCATCCGCGCCCCGGCCTGTTGCGCCGTGTAAGCCTGCTTGGCCACGAGCGCCGCGGCAACGCCCGAGTTGTAGGCCGTGGCGGCCGACGTGCCGGTGATGAGGTAGGTGCGGTTGTTAAACTGCACCCGCGCCGTGCCCGGCCCGCCGATGTCCACGAAATCGCCACGGTTGGCGTAGCTGGCTGGGTTGCCGGCGTAGTCGGTGGCCGTGACGGCCAGCACTTCATTGTAGGCGGCTGGATAATTGGGGGTGATCACCGGAGAGTTGCCGGCTGCGCCGAGAAAAAGCACGCCGCGTTCGTGTCCCTGCTGGATGATGGAATGCACCACGCGGCTTTCGCCGGGGCTGCCCAGACTCAAGTTGACGATGGAGGCGCCCCCGTTGATGGCCTCGGCAATGCCCCTGGCCACATCAAACGAGGTGGTGGTGGCGCGGTCGCCGTAGATGTCCACGGGGAGAATGCGCACGGGCAAATCGGAGCCGGCAAGTTTCATATCGGACAATCCGCGCATGATGGCGTCGGCCATCGAGGTGCCGTGGCCGGGCGTCGTGGCGGCGGCGCGTTCCCCCTCATACAGGTTGACTTGCGGCATCAGAAAATCGGTGCGCGCCATGCCGTTGGCCTGCACAGCCGAATCGACAAGCCCGATAATAATCGAGCGACCATCGGCGGCTTTGCCCTGTTCGAGCGCAAGGCCGGGCAGGGGGGCCGCGCTGACTTGCTCCGGGCCAGCAGGGCGTTCCACAATGTACACGGCATCCACATCGCCCCAGTTGCCGTTGGCCTCGATGAGCTGGCGGGCTCGCGTGGCGGCCTCTTCATCTTCAAAGCGCAGGCGCACGGCATTGATCTTTGCGATCTCGCCGGCGATCTTGGCGTTGAACTGGCTGGCAAGCGCGCGCGCCTCCTTGTCGGGCTTGAGCACCACCACCAGCTCGTTTGGAATGGTGCGGGCCTTGGCGGGCAATGCCTGAACCTTGCGCGTGGCCTGATCGCGATTGTTCCGGTAGATGAAGAGCTTGGCCGAATCGCTCTTGTCGGGAACCAGCGCGTAGCTGGCACTGCCCAGAAGCAGGTCCAGCGCCTCTCCGGAAGATCGATCCCTAAACTGGGCACTGACCTGGCGGTCAAATTGCGGATCCAGAAAGATTTCCCAGCCCGTCTGTTGGTGCAGAAGCCTGAGCACCTCAAGAACTGGCACATTTTCAAGCTTGGCCTCGAAGCGCTGGGTGCCCGGTTTCCGGATGAGAAGGGCTGCGGGGACAGGGGCGGGCGCGGCCTGCACTGCGAGCACGCCAGCCAGAAATCCCGCCCACAAACTTCGTCTCATGGTTTTGAGTATCCACACACGCAAGTGATTTTGCCATGATAATTCGCCGGCCAGCCGCATGGAGAAGAAGCGAATTAGTGCTTGCGATTGCGGTGAAAAAGTTGTTAATAACCCCCCTCCATGGCAGCAATCGGAAGATTCCAGAAGGGCGACGACATTTTTTACGCGAAGGTTTTGGACGGAGAGCTGTTCCGAATGAACGGCGATGTTTTTGGTTCGCCGTCCTTTGCCAAGAAGGCCATGCCCCTGCGGGGGCTCAAGACGCTGACGCCGGTGACGCCCAGCAAGGTCATCGCCGTGGGCTTGAATTACGCCGACCACGCGCGCGAATCGAACCTGCCACGCCCTCACCAGCCGCTCTTCTGGCTCAAGGCCCCCACGTCGCTGCTGCCCGATGGCGGCAAGATCGAGCTCGCCTTTCCCAGCCATCGCAATGACTACGAGGCGGAGCTGGCCATCATCATCGGCCGGCGCATTCGCAACGTGACGGAAGCCGCGGCCGCGCGGTACATCCTGGGCTACACGAGCGCGCAGGACATCAGCGACCGCACCATCCAACAAAGCGAGAGCCAGTGGGCGCGGGCCAAGTCGTTTGACACTTTCACGCCGCTGGGGCCCTACATCGAGACCAAGATTGACCCGCACAATCTGACCATTCAGCTCTACCAGAACGGGCAGTTGCGTCAGAATTCCTCCACGAGCCAGCTCCTGTTCAACTGCTTCAAGCTGGTGAGCATCATTTCCACCAACATCACCCTGCTGCCTGGCGACGTGATTCTGACCGGCACGCCCGGCGGCGTGGGCCCCATCGAATCGGGCGACAAGCTTGAAGTGCGCATTGGCGACATGGCGCCGCTGTGCAACTCAGTGAAATAACCTCCAAGCGAACCCGCTTTCCCGCCGGGCGCCCGCCCGGCATACTTGGCCTCTCATGCGCTGGACCAAAACGCTCATTCCCACCCTCAAGGAAGCCCCTGCAGAAGCAGAAATCATTTCGCACCAGCTCCTGCTGCGCGCGGGCTTGGTGCGCAAGCTGGCCGGCGGCCTCTACACGTTTCTGCCCATGGGCCTGCGCGTGCTGCGCAAAATTGAAGCCATCGTGCGCCAGGAGATGGATGGCGCCGGTGCCTGCGAAGTGTTGATGCCGGCATTGCAGCCGCCGGAAATCTGGCGTCAGAGCGGGCGCTACGAACAGGCGGCGCAGGTGCTCTTCAAGGTGCGTGACAGCAGTCAGCGTGAGTGGTTGCTGGGCCCCACGCACGAGGAGGTCATCACCTCGCTTGCGGCCTCGGAGATCAATTCCTATCGGCAGATGCCGGTCACGTTTTACCAGATCCAGACAAAGTTCCGTGACGAGATCCGCCCGCGTTTCGGCCTGATGCGCGCGCGCGAGTTTCTCATGAAGGACGCCTACAGCTTTGACATCAGCGACGAGGCCGCGCAGGCCAGTTATCAGAAGATGTATGACGCCTACGTGCGGATTTTTGGCCGTTGTGGCCTGAAGGCATTTCCTGTCGAGGCCGACACCGGGGTGATGGGCGGCAAGTTCTCGCACGAGTTCATGGTGCCCGCGCAGACGGGCGAGTGCGAAGTGGCCTATACAGAGGATGGCCAGTATGCGGCGAATCTGGAAAAGGCCGCCAGCCGCGGACCCTTGACGCCGGCGCCTGCATTGGCCGAGCAGCCCCTGGAACAATTCCCCACGCCGGGCGTGCGCACCATTGAGGATCTGGCGGCCGCGCCCTATCACACGCCGGGCCATCTTCAAATCAAGACCCTCGTGTATTTGGCGGAGGGAAAACCGGTGCTGCTGCTCTTGCGTGGCGATGACTCTCTCAACGAGGCCAAGGCCGCTGCTGCCTTGGGCACGGGAGTCTTCCGTCCTGCCACTGCAGAGGAGATCGCGTCGCTCATGGGTGCCCATCCGGGCAGCCTTGGCGCGGTGGGCTTTGACAAGGCGCGAGTGCTGGCCGACGAGCAGTTGCGCGGCGCCTCGGGCATGACCACGGGCGCCAACGTGGATGGCTTTCACTTTCGTCATGTCTGCGTAAGCCGCGACATCCCGGCGGCCGTTTGGAAGGACCTGCGCACCGTGCGCGAAGGCGAAGAAAGTCTCCACGGGCCGCCGCTTAAAATCCGCCGCGCCATCGAGGTGGGCCATGTGTTCAAGCTGGGCACCAAGTACAGCGAGGCGATGTCTGCGACCTTTCTTGGAGTGGACGCGCAACGGCGCCCCCTCGTGATGGGGTGCTACGGCATGGGCATCACGCGCACCCTTCAGGCGATTATTGAATCGAGCCACGACCAGAACGGCATCATCTGGCCCATCGCGGTCGCCCCCTACGCGGTGTGTCTCACGCCACTTTCCGCGTCGGCAGAGAGCGAGGTGATGCAGGTGAGCGAGCGACTGTATGCGCAACTGGGTGCCGCAGGCGTTGAGGTGATCATGGACGACCGCGACGAGCGGCCGGGAGTGAAATTTAAAGACAGCGAACTGGTGGGATTTCCCCTGAGGATTGCGGTGGGAGAGAAGTCGCTCAATCAGGGCATGGTGGAGTTCTGCCCCCGCGGCGGCACGAAGGAGCTTGTGCCCGTGGATGCCATCATAGGGCGCACGCTGGAATTTCTTCGCGCCTGAAAGGGGGCGATGTTTCAGCTTCTCAAGACCGACCCCGCCAGCCGAGCGCGGCTGGGCCAGCTCAAGACGGCGCATGGCACGGTGCCAACGCCCATGTTCATGCCGGTGGGCACGCAGGGCACGGTGAAAGCCATGGACCCACGCGAGCTGCGCGAGGTCGGTGCCCAGATCATTCTGGGCAACACCTATCACCTCAACCTGCGGCCGGGGATGGATGTCATCCGCGCCGCGGGAGGGCTGCATTCCTTCATGGCGTGGCCCGCGCCCATCCTCACCGACAGCGGCGGCTACCAGGTTTTCAGTCTGGCAAAACTGGCCCGGCTGCAGGACGAGGGCGTGGCCTTCCAGTCCCACATCGATGGGGCGCCGCTCTTTTTGGGCCCCTGCGAGGCGATGGCCATCCAGCGGGACTTGGGATCGGACATCGCAATGGTGTTTGACGATTGCCCGCCCTATCCGGCATCCACCGATCGCGTGGCCGATGCAGTGGCTCGCACGGTGCGATGGGCCCGAGTGTGCCGGGAGCAGCCCCGCGCAACCGGCCAGCTCGTGTTTGCGATTGGCCAGGGTGGTGTCTATGACTCTCAACGCGAGGAGTGCTGGCGCGAGCTTCTGCCCTTGGACTTCGACGGCTACGCCATCGGCGGTGTGAGCGTGGGCGAGCCCGAGGCCGATCTCATGCGCGCCGTGGCGCTTTCCACTGCCGTGCTGCCCACCGACAAGCCCCGCTATGCGATGGGGGTGGGGACACCTTTGCAGCTGGTGGAACTTGTGGCGCTGGGGGTGGACCTGTTTGACTGTGTGCTTCCCACGCGCATGGCGCGTCATGGCACAGCCTACACGGCGATGGGCGCCCTCTGCCTCAAGGCCAGCGCCTGCCGCGACGACTTCCGGCCCATTTCCGAGGGGTGCGCCTGTTTCGCGTGCCAGCATTTCACGCGGGCCTATCTGCGGCATTTGCTCAAGGCCAATGAAATCCTCGGGATGCGCATGCTCACGGTGCATAACCTGCACTATTATCTGGAGTTGATGAAGCAGATGCGCGCGGCCTTGAGTGAAGGACGCTTTGCCGCGTGGCGCGAGGGATTTGCCAAGGGAGGTTATGCTTGCCAAAACGGGCCGGCTCTCTAGAGTCGCGCGTCTGTTTGCTCTCATAATGCACCGAATTGCCGCGATTACTGGCCTCGCATTGCTCCCGGCCTTGTTGACCATGGGTTGTTTTCCGCCGCCCGGCGGTGGGACGCCCGGCGGTCCCCCGGTCAACCAAACGGCGGAGCTCGTCAAGATGGTTGGCTTCATGGTGTTCTTTTTCGTCATCATGTGGGTCGTGATGATCCGTCCCCAGCAGAAGAAACAGAAGGAACACGAGCGGCTGCTTGGGCAACTCAAGAGTGGCGACCGCGTGGTGGCCAACGGGCTGTTGGGCACCGTGCTGACGGTGAAAGACAACACCGTGTCGCTGCGCAGCGGTGAGTCAAAGATTGAAGTGATGAAGCACGCCGTCAGCGAAGTATTGTCCAACGAGGGCGAGACGGGGAGAAAAGGCTGATGAGCAAGCTCTGGCGGGCGGTGATCATCGCGGTGGTGGTGGGCTGGGCGGCGTCCGAGCTTTATCCGGCGCGAGACCGGGATCTGGTGGGGGTGCTCAAGGAGTACGCGAAACCCAGCCAGGTGGATCCGGCGTTCAGGAACCTGATGGATCAGGCCGCCCGGCGCAAGGCGGCGCAGGGTGGTGCACCGCTCTCCTACGACCAGTGGACCAATCTGCTGCGCGGCGTGAATCTGGCGCGCTACTTCCCGCTAGACACCATTCCCCGGCAGCACCGGCCCAAGCCCGGCGACGACACCAACCGCGTCATTCTTAACTGGCTGGAGCGTACCAAGGCTGCGGGGCAAATCCAGCTGGGGCTGGACCTCAAGGGGGGCACGCAGTTTGTCGTGGAGGTTCAGACCGGCGGCATCATCGACAAGGACGGCGCGCTGGACCAGGCCGTCAACATCCTGCGCCGGCGCGTGGACCGCTTTGGCGTGGCCGAGCCCATCATCCAGAAGTCTGGCGAGAACCGCATCATCATCCAGATCCCCGGCCTCTCACAGGCCAAGCGCGAGGAGGCCAAACGGAACATCAAGCGCGTGGCCACGCTGCAGTTTCATCTGGTGCACCCAGAGAACCAGCGGCTGGCCGGATTGGACATCCCCGGCTACACGAACGTGCTGGAAAAGATTCGCGACGAGGACACGGGCGCGGAGCGGCAGATCGAGGTGCTCATCGGCAGCAAGGTGGAGCTGTCGGGCGATCACATGACCCAGGCGAGTGTTTCGCGCGATCCCACCACGGGTGTCCCCAAGATCCTCTTCTCGCTGGACGACGTTGGCGGCCGGCGCTTTTACGAGATCACGGGCAAGCACGTTGGGGAACGGCTGGCGATCGTGCTGGTGGATCTGCTGGATTCGGAGCAGGGCACCCGGGAGGAATGGCGCATCGTGTCGGCGCCCACCATCCTGAGCCGCATCGGGGGCAGCGGGGAGATCACCGGCGTGGGTGACATGGGCGAAGCGCGCGAGCTGGCGAACATTCTTGAAAACCCTCTGGGAACCCCTCTGCGGATTGTCGAGGAGCGCGATGTCGACCCCTCGCTCGGTGCCGACTCCGTGCGCCAGGGATTTAGAGCGGCGTTGGGCGGGGTCATCATGGTGGTGATCTTCATGGGCGGCTACTACCTGCTCTCGGGGCTCATCGCCAATCTGGCCGTGATCCTCAACATCGTCATCCTGATGGGGGTCTTCTGTTATTTTGATTCGACCCTCACGCTGCCGGGCATTGCGGGCATCGCGCTTACCATCGGCATGGCGGTGGACGCCAACGTGCTCATCAACGAGCGCATCCGAGAGGAACTGGCTTCGGGCAAGTCACTCAAGGGCGCCATTTCAGCAGGCTACGACAAAGCCTTCGGCACCATCTTCGACTCCAACCTGACCACCGTGATTGCCTCGGCCATTCTCTACTGGCTGGGACACGGGCCGGTGAAGGGGTTTGGGATCACACTTACGATTGGCATCGCTGCGAGCATGTTCACCGCACTCGTCGTGACGCGGATCATGTTTGATTTCCTGATTGACCGCGGCTGGATCAAAAACTCGCTGCGGATGTTTTCCATTCTGGGGAAGACCCAGTTTGATTTTCTCAAATACGCGAAGCCGGCGTTCATCGCCTCGTGGGCCATCATTCTCGCAAGCGCCGGCTATACGATGATCAAGGGATCGGACAAGGTGCTGGGCATTGATTTCGCAGGCGGGCGGTCGCTGGTGATGCAATACAAGAAGGAGAACAAGGCCGCTGTGAAGGCGCTCGTGGAGAGCGGAGCCATGCGCGACCAGCTGGCCAAGGCTGTTGCCGTGCAAGACAAAGCGCTGGCGGGCAAGGAATCTCAGATTCAGATTGGCCTTCAAACGTCGCTGAGCGGCGACGAATACATGCGCGTGGACTTTCCCGATGTGGAGGTGTCAGAAGGGGTGTCAAAGAAGGCGGTAGAGGAAACGGTGGAGGAACAGCTGCGCGGGCTTTTCAACGACAAAGTGGGATTCGTCGCGCGCGGCTCATCGGAAAAGGTGGGCGCCTCGGTGAGTGCTGAAATTCAAAAGTCCGCCCTGATGGCGACGGTGCTCTCGCTCCTGGGCATCCTGCTTTATGTGGCGTTCCGCTATGAGTTCTCGTTTTCGGTGGGCGCCATCGTGGCCATTCTGCATGACGTGCTCATCACACTGGGCATCTTCTTTCTCTCCGGGCGAGAGCTCAACGCCCCCATTCTGGCGGCCATCCTCACGATCATCGGATTCTCCATCAACGACACCATCGTGATCTTCGACCGCGTGCGCGAGAGCCTGCTGCTGGGCGTCCGCGGTTCCTTCAAGGATGTGATGAACCTGGCGCTCAACCAGACGCTCACCCGCACCATCATCACTTCGGGCACGACCTTCCTGTCCACGCTGGCCTTGTACCTGTTTGGCGGCGCGGTGATGAATGATTTCGCCTTCACCTTTCTCGTGGGCATCCTGACGGGCACCTACTCCTCCATCTACATCGCCTGCGCCATCGTGCTCTGGTGGCACAAGGGCAAGCGCCCTGAGCTCTCCATGCCCGTCCTTTCCGGCGAGCCGGCTCCTTCGAATGCCTGAGTTGGCCGTCACAGGGGAATTCACCTACGGGCATTGGGCCGGATTCCTGATTCTCGTCGTGGGCGCGCTGGCGCTTGATCTGGGCGTTTTTCACCGCAAGGATCATGTCGTCTCCGTGAAGGAGGCGGCCGGGTGGACCGCGCTTTGGGTGACGCTGGCAATGGTGTTTGCCTATCAGTTGCACGTCTGGCAGGGCGCGGAATACTCGCGCGAGTTCATCGCCGGCTACGTCATCGAGCTTTCGCTCTCGATGGACAACGTGTTTGTCATCGCCGCCATTTTCGCCTATTTCCGCGTCCCATCCGAGTACCAGCACCGCGTGCTCTTCTGGGGCATCTTGGGAGCGCTGGTCATGCGCGGCTTGATGATCATCGGTGGCGCCGCACTGGTAAGCCGGCACATGTGGGTGCTGTACATTTTTGGTGCGTTTCTGATCTTCACCGGCGTCAAGATGTTCTTCGCCGACAGCGATGGAGTGGAGCCGGAAAAGAACCCGCTCCTCAGGCTGGTCCGGAGGTATTTTCCGGTGAGCCCGGCCTTTGAGGGTAGCCAGTTCCTCACCACGATTGACGGAGTGCGCGCCCTCACGCCTCTGGCGCTGGTGCTCGTGGTGGTGGAGACCAGCGACGTCCTTTTCGCCGTGGATTCCGTGCCCGCCATCTTCGCCGTCACGCAGAAGCCCTTCATCGTTTTTACGTCCAACGTCTTTGCAATCCTGGGCCTGCGCTCGCTCTATTTCGCGCTGGCCGGCGCCATCCGCTATTTCCACTTCCTCAAATACGGCCTGGCCCTCGTGCTGGCATTTGTGGGGGTCAAGATGCTGGTTGATCCACACGACCATCCGGCGCAGTGGTACCAGTACAAGCTGAGCACCGAACTTTCGCTGGGGATTGTTCTGGCGATTCTCCTCACGGCGGTCGGGTTTTCCGTCGCCAAGGCGCGCAATCTGCCGCGCTCCTAGGCGCCCCACATTTCGGGATTTCCCACGGGAGGTTTGCCAACCGGCGAGGCAACGGCTATGACTGCTGCGCCCGAATGCACCGCCGCACGCTCTCCTGCGAGTTGGAGCAAATCCTCCGCCAGCAGCAATCCCCGGAAGGGGCCAGCCTCAATTCGCTCATGCTCCAGACCGAGGGGAGGGGGCTGTATCTGGTGATGGTGTTGCTCTGCCTGCCGGCGTTGACGCCCATTCCGCTGCCGGTCATTAACAATCTCATTGGGCTTGTCCTGATGATCATGGCGGCCAGCGTGGTGCGGGGCGGTGCGCCGCGGCTCCCTCGGTTTATCGGTGACCGCAAACTCTCCACGGCGCAGTGGGAGCGGATTCTCAACACCAGCGTGAAGGTGCTGCGCTTCCTTGAAAAGTTCGTCCGCCCGCGCAAAACCCAATGGCTTTCTTGCCGCCTGGCCCGTGTTGCCAACGCGCTTATCATCGCGCTCCTCGCCCTGCTGTTGGCGATTCCGACTCCCCCGGGCATCCTGTTTGTCAATTCACTGCCCAGTCTGGCCATCATGCTCATTGCGCTTGCGCAAATGGAGGAGGACGGGTGGGTCATTTGGGTAGGATACCTTGCTGCGATTGGAGCCGTCGCCTATTTCGTATTTCTCTTCAAGGTGCTGGTGGCCGCCGCCAAGGCGCTTGCCGCCGCAGTTGCCCGCTGGTGGGCCAGACTAATGTAGCCCATGAAATATCGCTGGCAACTCTGTTCCGAGGGCGACTCAAGCGCAAAGGTGCGCGCCGAGGAGTGGGGCGTCTCGCCTCTCTTGGCACACTGCATGATGAATCGCGGCGTTGACTCTCCATCGCGCGCTCGCGCTTTTCTCTCGCCGCGTCTTTCGGATTTATCTGACCCCTTCCTGCTGCCCGACATGCAGAAGGCCGTCGTGCGCCTGTTTCGGGCACGCGACGAGGGTGAGACGCTGACCGCGTTTGGTGACTATGACGTCGATGGCCTTAGTTCTGTTGCGCTCCTGGCGCTGGCGATGCGCGAGCTTGGCTGGAAGCTCAACTGCTACATCCCGCATCGGATTGACGAAGGCTATGGACTCAGCCGCGATGCGATTGAGAACTGCCTTCGCCAGCATCCCACGCGCCTCGTGCTTGCCGTGGACTGCGGCTCCACCTCGGCCGCCGTCGTTGGCGAACTTTCAGAAAAGGGCGTTGATGTCATCGTGCTCGATCATCATCAGATTGGGTCTCCTGTGCCGCAGGCGCTGGCCTTGGTAAATCCGCAGGCGGGCCCGCAAAATGGCGAGGCCGATTCGCGCGCGCTCTGCTCGGCGGGACTGGCGTTTAAACTGCTTCATGCCCTTGTCAAGGAGGGGCGCCAACGCGGTTGCCCCCAAATGGCCTCCTTCGACGTGCGCCCCTATTTGGATCTGGTTGCATTGGGGACCGTCGCTGATCTGGTGCCGCTGACGGGCGAGAACCGAATTCTGGCGGCAGCGGGGCTGGAGTGCCTGAGCCGGTCGGAACGCGCCGGCTTGGTCGCCCTGAAACAGAAGGCGAGGGTGGGGCCGATCGTCAAGGCGCAGGACGTGAGCTTCCTTCTGGCTCCAAGGCTCAATGCCGCCGGGCGGCTGGAGAGTGCTTCGGCGTCGCTTGAGATGCTCATGTGTGAGACGGCTTTGGAGGCGAGTGCGTTGGTGGAGCAACTGGAGGGGAGCAATCGCAGCAGGCAGGAGATGGAACGTGAAATCGCCGCTCAGGTGTTCCAGCGCATTCGGGCCCGAGGCAGCGAACGCATGGACCGCGTGATTGTCGAAGGCGACCCAGCGTGGCACATCGGCGTTGTGGGCATCGTCGCGGCGCGTGTCATGCGTGAATTCAACCGGCCCACGATCATCTGTGGTGGCGATGGCGCCTCCCTTCGTGGTTCCGGGCGCAGCGTTGAGGGATTTGACCTCGTGGCCACCCTGCATGGGTGCGCCGATTTGCTCTCCAGCCACGGCGGACACGCGATGGCCGCGGGGGTGAGCCTGCTTCCGGAGAATCTGGATGCCTTGCGTTCACGCCTCGACGAGAGCGCCCGCGAAGCGTTGCCTGGTGTGCCACTGGCGCCGGCACTGCGCCTTGATGCAAGCAGCAACCTCTTCGACATGACCTTGCGCCAGATGGAAGACTTGGAACGCCTGCAGCCCATCGGCCAGGGCAATCCTCCCGTGCAGCTGCTTTTCCCCGGCCTGCGTCTGCACCGCGCCATCCAGAGGATGGGTCGTGAGGGGCAACACGCCAAGCTCGTGGTGACTGACGGTGTCTGCACAGCGGAGGCCATCATGTGGCAGGTTGCCGACGCCGACCTTCCGCATGATGAGTTTGATTTAGCGGCGGCTCCGCAGATTAACGAGTACCACGGCCGGCGCAGCGTGCAACTGAAGGTGCTCGACTGGCGTCGAGCTGGCGGCGAATAGTTTTTCAAAGAAATGGTCACGGCAATCCTCGTTGCAGCAGGAAGCAGCACGCGCATGGGCGGCGACAAGCTCCTGAAGCTCATCGCTGGTATTGCCGTGGCCGGCCACGCGTGGAGGCGGTTTGATGAGGCTCCGGGCATTTCCCAAATTCTCCTCGTCACACAGCCCGCGCGTCGCGAGGAGTTTGAGTGGCTTGCGGGCACACTCTCGCTCTCCAAACCTTGGCGTCTTGTGGATGGCGGCCCGGAGCGTCAGGACTCAGTCTGGAACGGATTGCAGGCGGTTCAAACCCCGTGGGTGGCCATCCATGACGCCGCGCGGCCCTGCGTTTCGGCCGTCACCATTGAGAAGACTTTGGAGGCCGCCCGACGCACTGGAGCTGCGGTCGCGGCACAGCGCGTGGTGGACACCCTCAAGATGGCGGATGCTTCTGGCTACATTCTGCGCACAGTGGACCGCACACAGCTCTGGTCGGTGCAGACGCCACAGGTGTTTAGCACCGACATTCTGCGGCGCGCGTTGGAGGAAGTCCGTCGCAGGGGAATGCACCTCACCGATGACACGGCTGCCTGCGAACTGATTGGTCAGGCGGTGGAATTGGTGGAGAGCGACGCGCCCAACCCCAAGGTTACCACCGCCGCCGATTTGCCACTGGTGGAGTCGCTGCTGCGGGGGGATGCGAACCGGGGTGGGTAAGCCTTGCCAAGCCCCAACGCCAATTCTATGGTCGCCCTCAGGATCAATTCATGAAGACAAACAAGCGACTCATGTACGCGGTGCTGGGCGGCGTGCTGGTGGTCAACCTCTATCTGGGCGCGCAACTTTACCTGCACAGCGCCGAGGCCGACAGCCGCGAGGACGTCTACCGCAACATGGAGACCTTCACGCGGGTGCTGGAAATCGTCCGGCGCAATTATGTGGATGAGAGCAAGATCAACTACGACGAGCTCATCGACAGCGCGCTTAAGGGTATGCTCGGCCGGCTGGATCCTCATAGCGAGTACATGGACGGCAAGCGCTTTCAGGCGATGCAGAGCGACACGCGCGGCGAGTTTGGAGGGGTGGGCGTCGTGGTCAGCATCCGCAACAATCTGCTGACGATTGTTGCGGCGATGGACGACACGCCTGGCGCGCGCGCCGGACTCGTGGCCGGCGATCAGATTCTAAAAGTGGAAGGCAAAGCCACCGAGCGCATGTCGCTGGAAGAAGTGGTCGAGCAGCTTCGTGGCAGGCCCGGCACCAAGGTGACCTTCTCCGTCCGCCGGCCTTCCACCGACGAGGTGCGCGAAGTCTCGGTGTTGCGCGCCGTGATCAAGGTGCAGACCGTCCGCGATCTGGATGGCGGCGCCAAGTACTCGCTGCTGCCCGACAAGATCGGCTACGTGAGGATGGCGTCCTTTGGCGACCAGACGAGTGCTGATTTTGACACCGCCCTTGCCCGGCTGGACCAACTCGGCGCCAAGGCCCTCGTGCTCGACTTGCGCGACAATCCCGGCGGGTTGCTCGACCAGTCCGTGCTCGTCGCCGAGCGATTCCTTCCCAAGGGGCAGCTCGTGGTTTCCACCGAGGGCCGGTTTCCGGGCGATATTGAAAAGCACCTGGCCGATGGCAAGGTGAAGAGCCGCGACTATCCCGTCGTGGTGCTGGTCAACTCCGGCAGCGCCAGCGCATCGGAGATTGTCGCGGGATGTCTGCAGGATTTGAAGCGTGCGCAGTTGGTTGGCCAGAAGACTTTTGGAAAGGGTTCGGTGCAGAGCATTCTGCCGCTACAAAACGGTGCCGCGCTGCGCCTGACCACCGCCAAGTACTACACTCCCAGCCACCGCGTCATTCACGAGGCGGGAATCCTGCCCGACCATATCGTCGAAATGTCGGCCGACCAGATGCGCGATCTTATGCTCAAACGTTCGCCGGGCGCGCTGGAATCGCTCCCGGAGGCGGAGCGCAAGCGCGTGTCCGCCGTCAAGGACACGCAGTTGGACAAGGCGCTTGAGGTGCTCCGCGCCAAGCTGGTCCCGCCGGCAAAGACCGCTACCCCGTAGCAGGGCAGGCTGCAAAAGGGCGATGCTGCTCCTCGCCATCGAAAGCTCCTGCGACGAAACCAGCGTGGCCGTCCTGCGCGATGGGCGCATTCTCTCAACCCTCGTCGCCTCTCAAACGGCGCTTCACGCGCCCCACGGCGGCGTCGTGCCTGAGCTCGCCACGCGCGAGCACCTGCGCAATCTCCCTCTTCTTGTGCAAAGGGCGCTCAAGCAGGCGGGCGTTCTTGCCACAGAATTGAGAGCCGTTGCGGTGACGCAGGGGCCGGGACTGCCGCCGGCGCTGATGGTGGGGCTGGCCAGCGCGCGCGGCGTCGCGATGGCCGCCGGATGCCCGCTCTATGGCATTCACCACATCGAGGCGCATCTCTATTCGCCCTGGATCTGCCCGCAACGGCGGGAGATGGATTGGAACGCGTTTATCCCCAACCTCGCGCTTATCGCCAGCGGCGGCCATACGCTTCTGGTCCACGTGAGCGGGGCGGGCCGGCATCAGGTGCTGGGCAGCACTCTTGATGATGCCGCGGGCGAATGTTTTGACAAGATGGCCAAGTTGATGGGGTTGGGCTATCCGGGCGGGCCAGAGATTGACCGGCTGGCGGCCGGAGGGGATCGGGCCGCGTTCAACTTTCCCCGGCCGCTGCTCGACCGAGCCAGCGATGATTTCAGCTTCAGCGGGCTTAAAACTTCCGTCCGCTATTTTCTGGCTCAACATCCGCAGGAACGCGACGAGCGCCTGCCCGATCTCTGCGCCAGCGCGCAGGCGGCCGTGGTGGATGTCCTGGTCGCCAAGGCCGTGCGTGCGGCGTGTCGGCTCAAGGTGTCGGCCATCACTGCGTCAGGCGGTGTGAGCTGCAACCGGGCTTTGCGCGGCGCCTTGCAAGACGCTTGCACTTCGCAAGGCATGACCCTGCGTTTGGCTGCGCCGGAGTATTGCACCGACAACGCGGCGATGATCGGAATGCTGGCCGACTGGAAAATCCGACAGGGTGCGGCGCCTTTGGCGCTGCCGGCAGAATCGCGCCCGCGCTGGCCGCTGCAGGAGCTGGCCTCTTGATTTAGCCCGACAGCCCCTTGCAGAAGCGCTCCAGGCGGTCCAGACCCTTCTCAATGTTGGCCAAGCTGGTGGCGTAGCTGATGCGCAGATAGTCATCGGCGCCAAAGGCAACGCCGGGCACCGCGGCAACCTTCTCTTGTTCCAGCAGACGCGCGCAAAAGTCGGCGCTCTTGAGGCCGAGTTTGGAGATGTTCGGGAACAGATAGAAAGCCCCTTTGCTGTTCACGCAACTAAGGCCGGGAATGGAATTGAGCCGCTGCCACGCGAAATTGCGACGCCGGGAATATTCGGCGAGCCACTTGGGCAGATGGTCCTGCGATCCGGTCAGCGCGGCGACGCCACCCTTCTGAGCAAAGCTGGTCGGGTTACTTGTGCTGTGCGACTGGATGGCGTCAATTGCCTTCGCGATGGGTTCGGGCGCAGCAAGAAAACCCAGCCGCCAGCCGGTCATGCTCCATGCCTTGGCAAGCCCATGCACGACGATGGTGTGCTGATAATGCGCAGGCGAAACACTGGCCACGGAAAGGTGTGTGGCGCCGTCATAAAGGAGATGCTCGTAAATCTCATCACTCATGATGAGCACGCCGGCGTCCACGCAGATGTCTCCCAGCGCCTTGATTTCCTCGGGCGTGTAGACGCTGCCGGTGGGGTTGCTGGGGGAATTGAGGATGAAGAGACGCGTGCGGGGCGTGAGGGCAGCTCGCAGTTGCGCAGGCGTCACCTTGAATTCGGTCTGGTCGGTCGTCGGCAGCACTACAGCGACGGCACCGGCCAGCTTGACCATCTCAGGATAGGAGAGCCAGTACGGTGCGGGAATGATGACCTCGTCGCCTTCTTGGCAGGTGGCGAGAATGGCGTTGTAACAAGAGTGCTTGCCGCCGCTGGAGATGATGATCTGGTTGGGCTTGTAAGTGAGGCCGTTCTCGCGCTGAAATTTGTCAGCCACGGCCTGGCGCAACTCGGTAATTCCGCTGGAGGGAGTGTACTTGGTAAAGCCTGAGTGGAGCGCCTGCACCGCGGCATCTTTGATATGCGCGGGCGTGTCAAAATCCGGCTCGCCAGCGCCAAAGCCCACAACGTCCTCGCCCGCAGCCTTCATGGCCTTGGCCTTGGAATCAATGGCCAGAGTGAGCGAAGGCGACAGGGCTGCTGCCCGATTCGAAATCCGATAGTTCATATCAAAGCCGGGGATGATTATCGTGGACTTCGCCGCGGGCAATCGTTTTCTAGGAGCCGGGCGCGAAAGCCAGCAGGTCCACGGCCCGCTGGCCGCGCTCGGTGAGCACCCATTGACGGCCCTTCTTAAACACCAGTTTGTTGCAGCGGTGTCGCGCTTCGAGTGCCTCATCCACGGTCACCAGTTCATAGGCGCCCCGCTTAAACTGTCCGGACGAAGAGGGGAGGGCGCGAATGCGAAGGGGCACACCCTGCGGATTAAGGTCCACCTCGAATGCGCTCGTGCCCGGCGCACCTTGAACCATGGCGGGATAGCGCGTCACCACAGGGAGCGAGCTTTTGTGGATGCGCACCGTGCACAAGCTAGGTTGCTGCGCGAGATAGGCGCGCATATTAAAGGCGGGCCCCGCCTGTTGCTGTGCGATGAGCAGGGCGGCGGGGTCGAAGCCCAGCAGGTTTTGGCCATTCCAATTCCCAAACGGGTTTGGGCCAGGATCCTGATACCAGCGGTGCAGGAGCAAATCGAAGTGCGGGCTGCCCAGGAGGCCCACTTCGAAATGAAGATGCGCACGTTCCGCAGGGATGGGCGACTTTGCGGTGCGCCCGAGCGTCCCCAGAGTCTGCCCGGCTTGCACCGGCGCGTCGGGCCGCAGTTCGCTGGCAATCTCCCTCAAGTGCGCGTAGAGGGTGTAGACCGTCAACCCATCGACCTCGTGGAGAAGCACAAGGTACTGTCCGTAGTCGGATGCACTGGCGGAACGATTGATGAATGCAATGCGGCCCGGCGCAGCAGCGCGCACCGCATCCACGGGCTCGCCTTGCCTGTCCCGCACGAGGCAACGGATGTCGACTCCCTCGTGAAAGCGCGTCCCCGAATTGCGCACGCAGCCAAACGCGCCACTGGTCCAGGGGAAGTCCGGGCCGGTCGGCGTGAAGAAGCGCGGCTCACCCCCGGATTCATAGAGCGCACGATTGTCTGTGGGAAGTTCGATGCGAACTGGCGCAGGAGGCGCTGGTTTGGACTGTGCTGTTTGCGGCGCGGGTACCGGGGCCGGCTTGTCACAGCCCAATGCAAGGCAGCAAGCCGTCAGGCAACCCCAACTCAACAGGACACTGCGTGAATGCACGGATCAACGAAACGACTTGCGCGTCTTGTTTAGGCCGGCAACCAAGCTCAGTGCTTCATCCCGCGTTGAGTCTGGAGTGAAGGCCACCAGTCCTGTCGGATTGTTCTGCCTGACGGAGTAGATGCCGACGCAGCGTTTCTGATCGAACGCCTTGCCCTCCTTGCTGCGAAAAAACGCCATCAGGAAAAGCCGGTGACCCTTGTGATCGCCAGTGCTGATATCCAGAAGGTGGGCGCCGCGTTCGTTAAGCTGGAGAACGACCCGACAATTTCCATCGGCCTCCGTGACCACTTCGACGCGGTCCAGGTGCGGCATGGGGTCAAATGCGGGGTTCCGTTCCACCCATGCTTCTCGAGGCTGGCTTCGCCGCCAGGGGATGGGAATGGATTGGAGGGGATCACGGGACTGGGTTTCGACAAAGAAAATGAGATGTGCGTCTTGTGCCGCTAGCGACAATTCAGGAAAATCCTGCCTTTGCGGTGGCGATGGCTTCTGCTGATCGTCGGGCTGATTTGGGACCGCGCAGGCAACAAGTAAGACGCTGCAAATCGCGAAATAGTGCTTGATGGAAAGATTAGTCATCCTCACATTCCCTCCCTTGAAGCGACAAGAATCCAAGTGCCCCATCAAGTAAAGCGCAACTTATGAGCCAACAATACAATAAGGTGCAGAAGCGGAAGCGCCGTGTGAGTCGCCTCAAGCGAATGGCCGTTGCCGCCAAGGCAAAGAAGTCAAAGAAGGCCAAAAAGGCCTAGCCCTCCCATCCTCTTTGGGGTGCCCCTGTTCCCCATCCCCTGGCTGACTGTGAATAGCCCCCTTTGGGGGGGCATCGGGATCCACAGAATGGGTTTGGTTATTAACAAACCAAACACGCCGTCGGCGCGGGCTTGTGATTTGCTTCACAAAGTCAGAATTATCCTTTGTGGGCCGATGGATTCTCGCAGTGTTTAACACCCAGCTTTGGGCTGTGGTGGTAAATAAGTAGTCCATAAGATTCAATCGCCGGAACCCGTGTTCATGCTAAATTCATCTCGTTCTTCGAAAGAGGAACGGGTTCATTGAAAGAACTGGGAAGGAAGGTTGACTTCGGTCAATTGGATGTTCCTTGGATAATCCCGGGCGACCGGGAGAAAGGGTCAGCTAGGTTGGTTGGTTGGCCCCCTTCGAGCCGGCGGTGCCCTCGTTTCGGCGGGTGGTGCGGCTGGGAATTCGGAGGCAGGATTCACCGGGTCTTTGGGGTGCTGGTCTTGCTGGTTTCTGGCGTCAGTCAGGGGTTGGTGGGGTTGGATGGCTCTGTGGGCTTGGCCGTGAGGGGCAATTAGGCACTGCCCTGAGTTCGGGTGGGTTAACATCCGGGTGCTGCAGCCTTAGCGGGTTGTGGTGCGGAATGATGGTTGGCGCTTGTGCCGGGCGTTGGCCTGATCGCAGTTACCTAGAAGGTAGCGGTTGCTACTGCGCTACTAGCGCGGCGCGAGTCATAAATTGGTCAGGAATGGCCAGCCGAACGAAATCCGCTCGAAAGGCGGGACAAGGTCGGGGCTTGCGTCGGGAAAGCCACGCACTCCAGGCAAGAGTCGTGAAAACTTTCCACCACGGCGGCGATGCGACAACACACATCGCTGTCATGCAAGCGGAATGCAACCTGAGAGTTAAGAGGCGAGACCCGTCGCGCGGGGTAAGTGCCGCCAAAAGCGGAGGCTGTCCTGTGCCGAGTGGTAAAGAGGCGAATAACTTGTATGTGTCTCTTTACCTGGTCCGCAGGCTTGGGGCCGCAATCTCGAGCCGAAGCGGGCGAATAAGCCTCACTCAATAGTTCAGTGGCCGGAAGGCTCTGGAGGGCCCCGCTATGAGGCCGGAAACTCCGTATGTCACGGAGAGTAGCGTCGGGAAGCCGTCAACCTGCATGCAGGTGCCTAATGACGGTGCTGGGAAAGAGAGCATGGCGAACTCCCACCCCCCATTAGCCCCCGTTCGACCGAAAGGTCGGGCGGGGGTTCTTGTTTTCATTGCACCCCGCAGGGGCGCTTGCTTTCGCCTTGCGCGAGCCTCATGTGGCTGGCAGCTTTCCGCCGTCAATCACTCCTAAACCATGGGCAAAATCTACAAGGACATCGTGGAAACCGTTGGGCGGACGCCCTTGGTAAGGCTGAACAAAGTTACCAAGGGATTGGATGCCACGGTGCTCCTCAAGTGCGAGTTCTTCAACCCAGCAGGAAGCGTAAAGGATCGAATCGGCATGTCCATGATTGAGGCTGCCGAACGGGACGGGCGCCTCACACCCGGCACCGTCATCGTAGAGCCCACTAGCGGTAATACTGGAATCGCCCTTGCCTTCGTTGCCGCAGCTCGCGGTTACCGGCTCATCCTGACCATGCCTGAAACCATGTCGCTGGAGCGACGCACGCTCTTGGCGCTTTTTGGCGCAGAATTGGTGCTCACGCCCGGTTCAATGGGCATGAAGGGCGCCATTGCCAAGGCAGAGGAGATTGCCAAACGCACCCCTCGCGCTTGGATTCCCCAGCAGTTTGACAACCCCGCGAACCCCGACATCCACCGTCGGACGACCGCGGAGGAAATCTGGAATGACACCGACAAGCGTGTGGACATCGTCATTGCTGGGGTGGGGACGGGCGGCACGCTGACCGGCTGCTACGAGGTCATCCATCCCCGCCGTCCAAGCTTTCGCGCCATCGCGGTCGAGCCCGCCGATTCACCCGTCATTTCGCAAACCCTCTCGGGAGAGAAACTCGTGCCTGGACCCCACAAGATCCAGGGCACGGGCGCTGGATTTGTGCCGAAGAACCTGCATCTCAAAAACGCAGCGGGCCATGACCAGATTACCGAGTGCATCAAGGTGAGCAACGACGCAGCCTTTGCGATGGCGCGGCGGCTCGCCAAGGAAGAGGGCATTCTCGCGGGAATTTCCACAGGCGCAAACGTGCATGCGGCCATCGAGGTAGCCCGTCGTCCAGAAAGCCGGGGCCTTTGCATCGTCACCGTGGCGCCCTCCACGGGTGAGCGTTATCTCAGCACGGCACTGGCAGAGGAGGCGCGCGCCATCGTGGCTGACTTGAAGGCCGAGGCGCCCGCGGGGGCGTAGCATTTTATTGTTGCAAGCGACATCCAGAGTGCGTAGAAGTCCGGCCCAAGAAGCGTCTGCTTCAACAGTATTCCGAGTTCTGAACGAAAGTGTTCAATTAGTTCGGGTGGGCTAGGGGATTCCCATGGCAGAACCAGTTTCAAACATGAACAGGCCTACGACGGCGTTTCCTGAAGTGGGAGACGGATATTTGGAGATTTCAGAAAAGGGCTTTGGCTTTCTTCGATCGCCTGGCAACCGGTTTCAATCCAAGCCGTCGGACATTTTTGTCACGCCGGACATGATCAAGCGCAATTTCCTGCGCGAAGGCTGTCACATTGCCGGCAAACTCCAGCCCCCGCATCGCGGCCACAGTCCGCAACTCAAGTTCATCGATGCCGTCAACGGCATGGTGCACAACGAGTACGTCCAGAAAACACGGTTCGAGAATCTCACCACCATCGACCCCATCGAGAAGTTTCAACTGGAAACCGCGCCGGATCTTTTGGAGACGCGCATCATTGACCTGGTGACTCCACTTGGCAGGGGCACCCGCGGGCTGATTGTCGCGCCGCCGCGCACGGGCAAGACCACCATCTTGAAGCAGATTTGCAATGCCGTGACCACCAACCATCCGGCCGTCAAGGCCGTGGTGCTGCTCATCGACGAACGGCCTGAGGAGGTCACCGACTTTGAGCGATCGGTGAAGGCGGAGGTCATTGCCTCCTCCAACGACATGGATTTGGACACGCACGTGCGCCTCTCTCGCTTCACCATCGAGCGTTGCCGCCGGATGGTGGAGTGTGGGGACGACGTGTTTCTGTTGCTCGACTCGCTCACCCGCGTCGCGCGCGCCTATAACAACGCGCATGGCGGCAGCGGCCGCACTATGTCCGGCGGCGTGGACGCCCGCGCCTTGGAAATTCCACGGCGCATGTTTGCCGCCGCTCGCAAGATCGAGAATGGCGGGTCGTTGACCATTCTCGCCACGGCGCTGGTGGACACGGGGAGCCGAATGGATGAGCTGATCTTCCAGGAATTCAAAGGTACGGGCAACATGGAGCTGATTCTGGACCGCAAGCTGGCGGAACGTCGGCTCTTCCCCGCCATCGACATCCCCAAGAGTGGTACACGGAAGGAGGAGAAACTTTTCCCCGCCGAGCATCTGGATGCCATTCGCAAGCTGCGCCGCACCATGGTCGACTTGAGTCCGGTGGATGCGATGGAGACGCTGATTGGCGCGCTGCGCAAGCACAAGACCAACGCCGAGCTGCTTTCCAAGCTCAAGACCTGAAGGCCCCCGCTTTCGCATGAAGCGGGGGAAATCGCCCTCACAGCCGCAAACGCGTCCGCCACTGGAGCGGATGATGCGGATCCACGCGGCGCTCCAACACGGGGCGCATCCCAACGCCAGCACTCTGGCGCGCGACTTGGAAACCTGCGCAAAAACCATCCAGCGCGACATCGGATTCATGCGCGACCGCATGGAGCTGCCCATCGAATTCTGCGCCGCGCGCAACGGCTATTTTTACACCTCGCCGGTCGAGTCTTTCCCCATGCTGGAGGTGCGCGAGGGCGATCTCTTCGCCCTGCTGATCGCCGCGAAGGTTTTGAAACAGTACCGCGGGGCCGCGTTTGAGGAACCTCTTGCGGCGGCATTTCGCAAGCTCGAGGCGGCGCTGCCCGACACGGTGTCGGTGCGGCTGGATGACTGGGATCAGGCCGTCTCCTTCCAGCAGACCAGCATGGCGCAACGGGGGGGTGAGAAAATTGACAAACTCTGCCGCGCGGCAGCGCAGCGGCGCAGGCTGGAGATCACCTATCGCACCCCCGGCGCGGACGCTCCCAAGGCGCGGCAGGTGGATCCCCACCATGTCGCCAACGTCAACGGCCAGTGGTATCTCTTCGCCTTTGACCATCTACGAAAGGAGATGCGCACCTTTGTTCCGGGACGGATTCAATCCCTTCGCGAAACCGGCCATACCTTCACGCGACAGCCTGGATTCTCGGTGGACACGCATCTCGCGGGGGCGTTTGGCGTGGTGGCAGGCAAGACCACACAAACCATTTGCATTCGCTTTGCGAAGGAAGTCTCTCACCTCATCTGTGAGCGTCGGTGGCATCCCTCACAAACATTGAGAGACCTGCCCGATGGAGGGGTGGAATTGCAGCTGCGACTCAATCATCTGGCTGAGATCCGGCCCTGGGTGCTCTCGTGGGGTGGCAATGCCAGAGTGCTTTCACCTCCGGAATTGGCCCGCCAGATATCCGAGGAAGCTCTGCGGATTTTGGATCGTCCCACCGGTGCAGGAGGAGGAAAGTGTTGACAGCCGGCACCTTGGCGAATCTACTTTCCATCGTGCTGCACAATCCATGGTGCAGACTTGTCAGCATAGTGCCCATATGTGGCACAACGGGAGGTTTGGATGTATCTAAAGAGCCTTAAGGCGGTTGGTTTCAAGTCCTTCGCGGAGAAGACGGTTCTCCATTTTGAACCGGGGATCACCGCCATCGTCGGCCCCAATGGTTGTGGCAAGTCCAACATTTCCGACGCCATCCGATGGGTGCTGGGAGAACAATCGGCAAAGGCGCTGCGCGGCGGGGAGATGGCCGATGTCATTTTTAGCGGCACCGAGGGCACCGCAGGACGGCGCCCTTTGAGCATGGCGGAGGTCTCACTCACGATCGGCGACGTGGGCGCCGACCACCTGAAGGCCGCCGGTGTGGGACTGGAGTTTAACGAGCTCACCGTTACCCGGCGCGTGTTCCGCGACGGGCAGAGCGAGTACTTTCTCAACAACACGCCCTGTCGCCTGCGCGACATTCAGCAACTCTTTTTGGGAACGGGCATCGGCCGCGCCAGTTACAGCATCATGGCGCAGGGACAGATTACGCGCATCATCCAGAGCAAGCCCGCAGACCGGCGCGCCCTTTTCGAGGAGGCGGCCGGCATCACCAAGTTCAAGCAACAGAAGGGCGAAGCTCTCCGCAAGCTGGAATGCACCGACCAGAACCTGTTGCGCCTGGATGACATCATTCGGGAGATCAAGCGCCAGATTGGGTCGTTGCAACGTCAGGCCGGAAAGGCGCGCCGGCACCAGAAGCTGAGCGAAGAGCTGCGTCATCTGGAAACTCAACTGGCCCGGCATGAGTTCGACCTCGCAGGCGACGAGCTTCGGCGACTCAACGACGAAGCGGGCGAGGTGCGGGCGGGCATCGAAGGGGGCGCGGGCGCCCTCCTGGAGGAGGAGGCGGCCTTGAGGCAGCATCGCCATCAATTGGCTGACGCCGACCGGCACATCAGCCTGCTGCAGCAACGCGCCGTCGAAATGCGCGCGGGCATTGACCGCCATCAGTCACGGATTCAACTCAATCAGGAACGTTGCTCGGAGAACGCCAGCCAGCGCGAAGGCGCGCACCGCGACATCGAGGAAGCACAACTGCGCCACATTGCAGCCGACGCCGAGTTGGACTCCATCGCTCGTGAGCTGGCCGACTTCTGCCAGACGCTTCGTATCGCCCGCGAGGTTGCGGGCACCCGGCAGGCTGCGGTTGAGCAGGTTTCGGCGGACGCGCGCCAATGCCAGTCGGACATGGACGCCTCGCAGGCCTCCGCCACGACGCTCGTTGGCAAGGTGGCGCAACTGCGCGCCGACCTCACCTTGCTTGACCAGCAGAAACAACACCAGATTCAGAGGCTTGATAAGTTGTCGGCCGAAAAAATCCAGTTGGAGGAGGAGCGCCAGCAGCTCGAGGCGAGGATTCGAGAATTTGAAACGGCCCACACCAATGGGCAGGCCCATTTGCTGACGAGCCGCGACTCGGTCTCCGGACGGCAGTCGCAGTTGGGCCAGGTTCTGGTTCAATTGGAGGCCGTCAGTGTCGAAGTGGACGAGTTGCTCCGTCGTCAGGCCGCACTTCGATCCCGGCATGATGTGCTTGTGCAGCTTCTGGAAAGGCACGAAGGATTTACGGCGGGCGCCCGTGCGGTGCTGGTGGATCATCCGCTGGCGCGCGGAACGCTGACCAGCCACCTTTGCGTTCCCCCCAGATATGTGGCGGCCATTGAAGCCGCGCTGGGTGCAAACCTTCAGGCTATTTTCACCGATCAGCCGGAGTCTGCCCACGCCATTCTTGAGAGTCTCCCCGCCGCCACCGGAGGGCGCATCCACCTCATCGCGCTGGCGGCAACCGCCGGTCACTCGTTCGATCCTGCGTCCCCTCTGCCTGAAGGTGCGTTGCGTGCCTTGGATGTCGTGGAGGTTGCCCCGGCCGCGAAGCCGGCGATCGGTGCGCTTCTTGCCGACACGCTGATTGTGGAGGACCTGGCTGCCGCCGCCCGCGTCCATTCCACGGCCAATGGCCGGCTCACACTTGTCACGCGCGCAGGCCATGTGCTGAGTGCGCAAGGGGTTTATTCGGGCGGCAGCCCGGACGGGTCGGGGCCTGAGTCGATTCTGGGGAGAAAAAACGACATTGCCTCCTTGCAGGAACAATTGGGCACACTGGCCGTCCAACTGGAAACCGCCAGCCGCAACAAGGGCGCTCTCATGGCCCAGCAGACGGAGATCACAACGGGCCTTCGGCAGGCGCAGCAGGAATTGGCTGCGCATGAAGTGACCCTCGCCAGCCGCGAAGGCGAACACCGCATCCTTCGTCATTCGGCACAGCTGGTTTCACAAAAAATCGGAACCGTGCTCTTCGAGATTGAGTCGCTGGCGGATCAGGACCGGTCCGGGCGTGCCCGGGCGGGCGAACTTCAGGCGGCCCTCGCATCCATGGAGCAGGAGCGCGCCGGGCTGCAATCACAGATGGTTGAGTGGCATGCGGCGATGGATCGTTTGCGCCTTTCCCGCGATGAGGCGGTGGAGCGGCTGACCGAAGCGCGAGTGCAGCTTGCGCAGGCCGAGCAACGTGAGGCGGTGCTGAACGAACGCCGCCAGCCGCTGGAGGATCGGCGCGTTGAGGCGCAGCGCGTCACGATGCGCGCGCAGTCGGCCTTGAAGGAGTGCGACCGTCGCGACACGCTGCGGGAACAGGAGGATATTGAATCGCGCGAGTTGGTGGCCTCCTTGCAACGCGAATGCGATGAGGTTGCCCGGCAAGCTGCAGGTCTTGTAGATCAGCGAAACCAGACGGCTGCCGAAGCCGAAGGCAGGGATTTGACGCTGACACTCAAGCGCAATGCTCATGGGGAACTGCTCGCACGGCGGACGGCGCTTGAAGTGGCGCTGGCACAAAAAGAGATGACCCAGCGGCATCTGGTGGAACGAGTGTTGCAGAAGCATCAGGTGGATCTGCTCAATGTGCGCAGCGAGTGCATCACCATCACGATCACCGACAACGGGCAGGCCACGGTGGAAACCCTCACGGCAGAAGCCATGACGGCCGGTGGCGCCGCCACCAATTGGAATGCGGTGGGCGAGCGCGTCGTGGACCTGCAAGCCAAGATTGATGCCTTGGGGCCAGTGAATCTCGTGGCGATTTCGGAGTACGAGGAGGTGGAGCAGCGCCACACGTTCCTTAGTGCGCAGCAGGAGGACCTGGTGGGCGCCAAGCGCGAGCTCATGGAGTTGATTCAACGAATCAACAAGCAGTCGAGGGAAATGTTCACAGAGTCGTTCGCGCGAATTCGCGAAAACTTCCGGCGCAACTTTCCAGAGCTCTTCGGAGGCGGCAAGGCTGACCTAGTGCTCATCGAAGGAGATGACGTCTTGGAGAGCGGAGTGGAAATCATGGCGCAGCCGCCCGGCAAACAGCTTCGCAGCATCTCGCTCTTGTCCGGCGGCGAACAGACGATGACGGCCGTGGCGCTGCTGTTTTCAATCTACCAGGTCCGGCCCAGCCCCTTCTGCGTTTTGGATGAGCTCGACGCGCCGCTGGACGATTCGAACATTGAGCGGTTTCTCAACAAGTTGAGGAGCTTCCTTGGTCACTCCCAATTCCTGGTCATCACCCACAACAAGCGGACGATCGCTGCCTCCGATGTTCTCTATGGCGTGACGATGCAAGAGCGGGGCGTAAGCCGGATAGTGAGCGTTCGCTTTTCGCCAGAGTACGCCGCCGCCCGCGGCACCTCCGCAGAGCCGGCGGTTACAGAAAAGAGCGGCAACGGTGCCGCTGGCGAAACAGAGGAAGTGTTCCTGGCGAAGTAACTTCAGCATGGCTGCGAGGAAGCCGGCTTTGGCCCGCAGTCATGGCGATGTTGCGCCTTGCGTTTTGGGCACCCAAGGCCGTAGCGTTTGCGCGCGATGGCGAGGGAAGTTGAGAAGGTCGTGATCATTGGCTCGGGTTGCGCGGGTTACACCGCTGCGCTCTACTCGGCCCGGGCCAACCTCAAACCCCTGGTGCTGACCGGTGCCATGCCCGGCGGTCTGCTCACCACCACGAGCATCGTGGAAAACTATCCGGGCTTCCCGGAAGGCGTGGATGGCACCGACCTCATGATTCGCATGCAGCAACAGGCGGAGCGATTTGGGGCGCGCGTGGAATTTGGATCAGCCGTCGAATCGGTGGATTTTTCAAGCCACCCCTTCCGGCTGACGGTGGACGGCGCGGAAGTGCGCGCGCTCACCGTCATCATCGCGACGGGCGCAGGTCATCGCCATCTGGATCTGGAGAGCGAAGCGGCGCTGGAGAAGAAGGGGGTCACCTACTGCGCCACCTGCGATGGCGCCCTGCCCATGTTTCGCAATCAGCCATTGGTCGTGGTGGGAGGCGGGGATTCCGCTTGCGAGGAGGCCACCTATCTCACGCGTTTCGCATCGCGCGTGTATCTGGTGCATCGCCGGGGCCAATTGCGCGCTTCGCAGATCATGGCCCAACGCGTGCTGGACAGCGACAAGATTGAGCCGGTGTGGGATAGCGTGGTGACCGAGGTGCTGGATGTGGCGCAAGACAAGGTCACGGCGGTGCGCCTCAAGAACCTAAAGACACAAGGCGACCGGACGATCGATTGCGCCGGCCTCTTCGTGGCCATCGGTCACGTTCCCAACACCCAACTCTTCAAAGGGCAGATCGCCATGGATGAAGCCGGCTATGTGGCGCGGCGCGAGGGCGCGCAAACGAGTGTGCCCGGGGTGTTCGTCGCCGGCGACTGTTCAGATCATGTGTATCGGCAGGCCATCACCGCCGCGGGAATGGGTTGCCAGGCCGCGATCGAGGCCGAACGATTCCTGGGGCAGCAAAACCTGTAGGCATGAGCACGCGACGTGCGCACATTCGACGGGAGACGACGGAGACGGCGATTAATCTGCGCCTGCTCATCGAGGGCAGGGGCCAGTCAGAGATTGCCACGGGCATCGGGTTTTTTGACCACATGCTCACCCTTTTCGCGCGGCATTCGATGTGTGACGTGCGGCTGCGTTGCGAGGGCGATCTGGAGGTGGACGCGCACCACACGGTCGAGGATTGCGGCTTGGCGTTGGGGCAAGCTTTCGTCCATGCATTGGGGGCCAAGCGGGGCATCCGGAGATACGGTGCGGGATTTGACCCGCGCAATCCGCTGTGCGGCGAGGCCTTCGTTCCCATGGACGAAACACTGGCGCGGTGTGTGGTTGATTTTGGCGGCCGTCCCCACCTCGTCTGGCGCGGCATGGATCGGCTGGCATTTCGCATTGCCAGGGCGGAACGCGAGCAGGACATGTCCAGCGCGTTCCGATTCGGGCTTGCGCGGGAGTTTTTCCAGGCGTTCGCAAACGAGGCGCGATGCAACCTACACTTGGAGTTGCTCTACGGCACGGAACCACACCATGTTGTCGAAGCGTTGTTCAAGTCGTTCGCGCGGGCCGTGGACTTTGCCTGTTGCAAGGACGACCGGCTGCGCGGTCGTGTCCCGAGCACCAAGGGGCGGTTGGGCGATCGGGCCTGAATAAGTGGATTGCGGAGCCGTCGGACATGCCTCCTTTGAATCTCAAGACGGCAACTGACGACGAACTGGTTCGCTCGGCCCAGCAGGGAACGACCACCGCGTATGAGGAGCTGGTTTTCCGCCATCGGGACAAGATTTACGCTCGTGCCTTCAGCATGCTTCGCAATGAGGACGAGTCATTGGATCTCTCCCAGGAGGCTTGGATCAAGGGTTGGCAGCGGCTCAAGCAGTTCAAGCGGGATGCCAGCTTCACGACCTGGATGACACGCATCGTCATCAACCTCTGTCTGGACTACCTGCGCAAGAAGCAGCGACAGCAGACGGATTCATTGGAGCGGATGGAGGAGGAGACGGGCAATGTGGAGCGGCGGATGCCCGTGGTCGAGGTCAACCCCACGGCGCGCATGGAGCGCGAGGAGTTGCTTGTGGAAATTTCCCGTGGTATGAGCAAGCTCAGCTACGAACACCGCACCGTGCTCATTCTTCACGAGTATGAAGGGCTGGAGTACAAGGAGATTGCCAAGGCCATGCACTGCTCCATTGGCACGGTGATGAGCCGGCTCTTTTACGCGCGGCGCCGATTGGCGTCATTGTTAATTGCCCTGAATAAGTCCAAACGCGGCTAAGTCAATTACCCCATTGAGGCACAGATGAACGAAGAAATGCAGTACAAGTTGCAGGCGTGGATTGATGGAGAACTCAATTCTTCAGACAGCGCTGAAGTTGCAGAGTGGGTTTCCAAAAATCCCGAAGCCATCCAGGAGGCACAATGGCTGCGCAGCTTGAGGTCAGCCATGCGCAGCGGCGAGTCGTGTCCGACCGTCACCGAGTCTCGAGAAACTTATTGGGCTCCAATTGAGCGCCGCATCGAACTCTTGGACGAGGAAGCAGTGTTGCCAGCAAACGTGTCGCTTTGGCGCGAATGGTGTCGGCAATGGCTGGTTCCTGCTGGTGGCCTCGCCATGCTCGTAGCCGCTTTCTTAACCGTCGGCCCCGATGACGGCAGCGTTCAGTTGCCCGGAGGTCGCGAGACGCGTGGCTCTTCTATTCCGGCGGCAGCGTTGCCTGCGGCGATGACTGAAACTCCATCGGCACCCTCGGAGAGTGAGTCTGAGCCGCGAAAGTTGCGCATTACGAGCGTGCAAATCAACGGCGATGGAGTGCCGCAGAACCCGCTTCCACAAGACGAATTGCGCAGCGCGCCTTCCATCGAGAATCCCGACCGATAAGGTTAGTTTCAATTGCTGAGACAAGGCCCCGTTCAGGGGCTTTTTTTCTTGGCGTACGTATGGGAACTTGGCGAATCGCCTTGCCGCACAGCCTGTAGTAGCCGGCTTTGGGCATGATCCATATATGTAGTGGATGAGAGGCTGAAGACTGCGCGAAATGACTGGTGCAATGAAGGAGTGCCTGTACAATTCTCTCGCTGCGTTTTGGGGTGGAAATATTCGCCCTAAATTCTTGGCTCGTTTTTGGAGTAACTGATGACCAACGGAAGTCCTGTCGAGAAATACGACGCGTCAAAAATTGACAAGCTTGAGGGGCTGGAAGCGGTTCGTAAGCGGCCCGGGATGTACATCGGCGACCCCGATGAGCGTGGGTTGCACCATTGTGTCTTCGAGGTGCTGGACAACTCCATCGACGAGCACCTGGCGGGCTATTGCAAGCGCATCGAAGTCACCATCCACATTGATGGGTCGGTATCCATCAAAGATGATGGCCGCGGGATCCCGGTGGACATTCATCCCAAGTTTAAAATCCCCGCCGTGGAGTTGGTGCTGACCAACCTTCATGCCGGAGGCAAATTTGGACAGGGTGCCTACAAGTATTCCGGCGGTCTGCACGGCGTGGGAGCCAAGTGTGTCAACGCGCTGGCGGAGTGGTTCACGGTCGAGGTGTCCCGCGAGGGAGAGGTTCATCGCATGGCCTTTGCGCGAGGCAAGACCACGTCGGCACTGGAGGTCATCGGCAAATCGAAGGCCACCGGCACGCTGATCACCTTCAAGCCCGACGCGGAGATTTTTACCATCACCACCGAGTTTAAGTTCCATCTCTTGGCCAACCGCCTGCGCGAGCTGGCCTTTCTCAATCCGGGTATTGAGATGGTGCTGACCGACGAGCGCGAGGACAACAAGCAGGAGACCTTCTTCTTCCGCGACGGCATCGAGCAGTTCGTCCGCCAGCTCGGGCGCAATCGCCAGTCCATCCATGCCAAGCCCGTTGTGCTGGCCGCGCAGAAAGATGAAGTGATGGTCGAGTGTGTCCTGCAGTACAACGATGGGTACAACGAACAAATCCTTTGCTTCGCCAATTCGATTCCCAACACCGATGGCGGCACGCACCTGACGGGCCTGCGCACGGCCCTCACGCGGGCCATTAACCAGTACTCCAAAGCCAACAACTTGCTTAAGGAGAAAGACCCGAGCATCTCCGGCGATGACGTGAGGGAGGGGCTGATCTGCGTGCTGAGCGTGAAGCTGCCCAACCCGCGGTTCGAGTCGCAGACCAAGGTCAAACTCGTCAATACGGAGATTGAGAGCGTGGTCTCCACCGTCGTCTACGACGGCCTCATGCATTTCTTTGACACCAACCCTTCGGTGGCACGCAAGGTGGTGGACAAGGCTCTGACGGCGGCGCGTGCGAGAGAGGCTGCGCGCAAGGCGCGCGAGACTGTGCGCAAGAGCGCAATGACGGGCGGCGGGTTGCCCGGCAAATTGGCTGATTGTTCCGACCGCGATCCGGCCAACACCGAGCTCTACATCGTCGAGGGCGACTCGGCCGGTGGATCCGCCAAGCAGGGCAGGGATCGGAAATTCCAGGCGATCCTTCCGTTGCGCGGCAAGTTGATCAACGTCGAGAAAGCGCGCATCAACCGGGTTCTTGAAAACAATGAAATCCGGATGATGATTACCGCGGTGGGTACCGGCATCGGCTCGGGCGAAGGCGAAGGCGCCTTTGAGCTGGGACGGCTGCGCTATCACCAGATCATCATCATGACGGACGCCGACGTGGACGGCAGTCAC
>SYLI01000067.1 GCA_005809105.1 Verrucomicrobiales bacterium
GGAGAGTTTGCCGGTCTTGGCGTCGCGCGTGCGCTGGCGCAGGTAGACGCGGCCCTTCTCCACCTTCACCACGCCGCGCGTGTTCTCCTCCGCCTTCATCCCGCTCATGTCCGCGGGGATGTGCTGCACCACGCGTTTCTCGGCGAGGCGGGCGGCAATCTGGTTCTTGAGTTCGCCCGGCAGCTCCTTGAACTGCGGCTTGTCGTCCTTGTCGAACTCATAGAAGCCGGTGGCGTAAAGGAGCTGCTTCTGCTGGAGGCTGGGGTTGCGCACCACCATTGCCTCCCAGAGCGCGCCGTTGTTGGGCAGGTAGTGCGCGGCGAGGCCGAGCACGCAGGCATCCAGCGCGTGGTGCAGATGCGTGAGGCTGCGGATGTCGGTCTTGGTTTTGGGGTCGCCGTTCTCGTCGAGAATCTGCGGGGCGGCCTGCGCGAGGCAGCCCAGGACGCGCCAGCCCTTGCGCACCGCGCCGGTGACGGCACCGGGCAGCGAGATGATGCGCGGCCCGGAGTCAGGGTTACTTAGCCCGCTGTCGGTGAGGCTGGCGGTTGCCTCCCGCGGGTTGTTAACCCGCGCTCCATCCGTGAAGTATCCCCGGATCACCTGCGCGCCGAGGCGGACCAACTGCGAGGTGACGGTGAGGTCGCGCGGGGTGAAGCCCTTTTCCTCATAGCTGGGCAGGAGCAGGAGTTCCTTGCGCTTTTTCTTGCGCCGCTTGTCGTCGTCGTGGCCCTTCCATGACTCCAGGGCTTCCACGCCTTCTTTGAAGCGCTTGAGCGTGACGAGGGAGAGGTTCGCCAATCCCTCGACCGGCTGGCCCTCGAACTCCTGGATGAACTGAAAGGCCGTGCGCTGGCCTTTCATCCGGTTGACTTCCGAGAAGGTGATGACGAGTGAATCCAATCCGTCGGCGGGACGCTGCGAGCGCGGGATGACGTGGTCCTTGTCCACCTTGCGCGTGATGAGGTCGAAGGCGTCGTAGGACTGGCCGGTGTAGGGGCAGGTCCAGCCGAGGTCGTCGGCGATGCGCGCCTTGCGGATGAGGCCGGCGGTCATGGGGACGTTCCTGCCCTCGAAGGCTTCTTCGAGCTTGGCGGAGACGTGCTTGTGATTGCTCAGGCGCAGGCCAAGGTCCTGCGCAATGGCCTTGGCGGTCTTGCCGGACATCTCGCGCAGGTCGCGGTTGACCTCGATGGTGACTTGGGCGACGCGGGCCTTGTCCCCGTTGGCGAAGGCGGGGTCTGCCACGAGGTCGCGCAGGAGCCGCTGGAGAATCAGCAGGCGGTGGCGGACGAGGTGGTTGTTCGTTTGATCATCAAGGCTGCGGAGCAGTTGCTTGGCGCGCATCTGTTCGGTGATGAAGAGGCAGCCGCCTTCCTCCTTGGGATGTTTGCCGGCCATGACTTCGACATGGGCTTGCTGCAAGAGGTGCCGGGCAAACGCGGCGCGACCGGAAAGGCGCTCAATCTTCAGCGGCTCTTTGAGCAAAGACTCGCGGGTGGGTTGGCCTTGCTTGCGGCTTTTCTTGGTGTTGCCCGAATCGAGCAGGCGTTGCACCTCGGCGTCGAAGGCGTCCACCGACTCGCCGAGCTGAGCGGCTTGGGCGCGGAGCTTCTCCAGCGTGAGGGTCTTGTATCGCCGCCATTGGCCACGGGCGCGCTTCTGGATGCGCAGCGGGAGCAGGGGCCAGAGCGTCTTGAGCTTGTCGGAGGTGACGAGCTTTTGCGCGGGGTCAAGCAGCAGGGCCTCCTTGGCGTCCGGGTGCATGAGCATGGTGTCGAGATTGTCCCGTGCGGAGCCGGTGAGATCGCGGACGGCTTTTTTAAGTTCACCGGGAGTGAGGGAGCCTTGGGCGCGCATGAGGGCGTCGAGCTTTGCGCGCTCCTCGACATTCAAGGGACGAAGGTCGCGGTTGCCCATTTGGCCCACGCGGATGTTCGCGAGCTGCATCGCCCAGCGGAAGCGGAAGAACTCCCCGCAGTTGCGCGAGGGGACTTTCTGCCCGGAGACGACGCACTTGGAAATGATGCGGTTATCAAAGCGCGGGACGAGCTGGCCGAAGAGCAGGCCGCCTTGGAAACGCTTCGGGAGCTTGATGGCGGGGCAGGGGATGGCCTCCCACTTGTCAAAGAGCGCCTGCTCGAACTGGCGGTCCACCTTGGGCAGTTTGCCGAAGTGGGCGTGCAGAAGGCGGCGCACCTCCGCCTCCACGCCTTCGCGGGGAAAGGCGGCGTTGAGATTCTTAAAACGAATCGCCGAGGCTTGCCTGCCGCCCAAGGGGTCGAGGCCGAGGTGTTTGCAGAAGGTCTCGGCCATCGAGTTCGTGGCGAACTTCTCCATGAGGCCGCGCGCGTTCTGTTCCTTCTCGGAATCCTCCTTCGCAGCCTCGCTGTCGGCCTCGGCGGCGCTCCAGCGTTTGTTGCCGTCGTAACCGCGGTTGTGGGCATACCAGCGGAGCACGTCCCAGAGTTCGGGCCAGGTGAGCAGGTGCTTCGCCTCGCCATTGCTGGCCAGCACGCGGGCGGCGAGGAACCACGGGGCGGCGTGGCCGCCGGCTTGTTGGTGTTTAGCGGTAAGTTGATCGGCGGAGAGGACGCCGAGGTGCGCGAGGAGTTTCTCCAGACGCTCGATGCGTTGCCGGGTGGCGCGGGCGTGGCGGCGCTGGCGGCGGTAGAGGCGGCGCTTGCTGGCGAGACAGTCATCGGCGCCGAAGGTGACGGCACCGCAGCCGAGCAAGTCGGGGGCGCGGGGCAGCAATCCGCGATCTGGAGCGGAGGTTTGGAGCACGGCCCAGCCAAGCGAGCTGTGGCCGACGTCGAAGGCGAGCTGCAGATCGGCAATGGGCGGAGTTTGGGCCATAAATAATTTCCCTTGATTGGATTAAACAAGATGTGGCAACATCGCCCTTGGAATCAAGACAAAGTTAGAGGCGCAGACCGTTCTCTCTCCGCGCCATGCGCGGACACCGGTTCAAAAGCGTTTCTTTTAAAAAACCCGGCCGGGTTTTCTTAGCAGACCCGGCCGGGTTTGTTTCTTGTGGAGCCAGCACATGGGCTTGCGCGGCGTCGCGCCGGGGGTGTAGGCTGCACACATGAAGACCCATGCCCGGTTCCTGGCGTTGTTGGCGCTCGTGTGCGGCCTGACTCTGGCGCGCGGCCAGGTCACGCTGGAACTCAAGCATCCCCCGGAAACCACCCACGCGGTAGCCACGGAAATCACCGTGCAGCAGACGCTCACCCTCGCGGGCATGGCCATCGACACCAAGTCGGTGCAGTCGAGGCTGACGCAGTCGTCCGCCGGCAAGCGCGAGAATGACGGTTCGCTTCGCATCCGCGACGAGGTGAAGAAGCTCAACGCCAGGATCAGCCTCCCCGGCGGAATCCAAGTTGAGTTCGACTCAGCCAACCCCAACACCAAGGCGCCGATGCCCGAGTTGGAGCCCCTGTTGGATGTCATGCGGGCCACGCTCAAGGCGTCCACCACGCGGGTGTATGACAAGGACGGTGCGCTCAAAGAGGTGGAATCTGACCGCCGCGCCTTTGAGGGATTGGACCCCAAAGTGAAGCCCGACTTGTCGCCCGCCAAGGCCAAGCGCGACGTCGAACAAATCGCGCGCATCCTCCCCGACAAGGCCATGAACAAGGGCGATACGTGGGTGCGCAAGGAAGCGATGGACTTGGGCGGCGGGCAGATGATGCGCTTCCAGATGGAGTACGAATACAAGGGCGCGGTGCGCAGGGAGGGCCGGGAGTTGGATGTCATCGAGGCCAAGGCGACGAGCGTGGATTATGAATTGGACGCAAACTCGCCCCTGCCGCTGAAGCTCAAGAACAGCGAACTCAAAGTGGCCGGCTCAAAAACCAAGCTGCTCTTTGACCGCGAACTGGGCGTGTTTCTTGAGATTGAATCCAGCGTGCGCATCACAGGCGACATGACATTCGAAGTCGCGGGGAATGAACTGCCCGGCAAGCTCGACCTCACCATTAGCACCAAATCGGCGCTCCAGACGGCACCCTCAAAGACGCCCTGAAGCCCCCGGGGGAAAGGACGCCCCCTTTTTCTCAGCCGAACAATTCGCGAAAGCGCCCGGCGGGGAAGTGCCTGCCGGGGCAGAGCGTCTGTTCAAGATCGCGGTGCAAGAGCAGCCGGGCGCGGCCGCGCAGCGTCTTGTTCTTGAGGTAGTCCAGAAGCTCCACGAGCGCGCCAAGCTGCTTGTCCGAAGGGTGCGTCCTTTCAAAGTTGCCCACCAGACAGATGCCGATGGAGTTGGCGTTGTAGGCGTCGTTGCCGACATGGCCGCCGTTTAACTGGAGCGTCCAGCGCCGGCCCACCTCCACCTCGCCGTCCCTGGAGTGGCTGCCGTTGCCCACGACAAAGTGATAGGCCAGCCCGTTCTCCATCCCCCGGGCGAGATGGAAATCATGGAAAACCCTCGCGGAACCCGCGGTCGTGGCGCTGTGATGGAGGATGAGATGGCGCCATCTGTCGGCTTCAAACTTCGGTGGAACAATGTCCGCGAGGGGCAGCAGCCGGTATTGCGGCCGCAACTCCAGCCGTTGTCCGGGAAGAATGAGATCGCCCACCAGCCCGTTCCAAACCTTCAGTTCCCGGATGGAGGCGCCGTACATGCGCGCAATGCCCGAGAGGGTTTCGCCGCGGCGCACCAGATGGTGCAGCAGCGGCAACTCCTCTGCGCCCAGCGACCATGCGGCGGCGGCACCCACCGCCGCCGAGCGGGCCAGGAACTGGCGGCGAGAAGCGGCAATCACGATGGCAGTCTAAGTGGGGGCCCCCCTGCGTCGAGTGAATGAAGTCCACAGCCATTGGGAAGTTGTTCGCAGCATGGGAATGTTTGCCAAGGCCAGGGCCTTGCCGCAAACTTGCCCCCATGAAATGGGACGGGCTCATGGCGTCAGTTGTGGCGCTCCATCTGCTGGCGTGTGGCAACCAGCCGCTGCCGCGCAAGCCGGCGGCCCCTCCCACAGGCAATGCCAACGGCACCCTCCCGGCACATGCCGTGGAGCCGGAGGAGGGGGCGGGAGCCGATGACATCACCGCCGCGCAGGCCCGCCTGCCGGTGATGAAACTCTTCATCGGCAAGTCGGGCACGAAGTTCGTCATGGCCGAAATCGCCGTGCGCGAGCACCAGCGACGCTGCGGCATGATGTTTCGCAAGGAGCTCCCCGCAGGCGAGGGGATGCTCTTTGTCTTTCTCAAACCCAGCAAGCAGGGGTTTTACATGAAGAACACCACCGTGCCGCTGTCCATCGCCTACGTCGGCAGCAGCGGCCGGATTCTTGACATTCACGATCTGGAGCCGCTCAACGAGAAACCCGTGGAGTCTTCCACCGACCTCGTGAAATACGCGCTGGAGGTGCCCCAGGGCTGGTTTCGCAACCAGAACATTCAAGTCGGCGATGTCCTTCGCGCCGAAGGTGGCGCGCTGGACGACGTGTTCTTTGGCAAGGAATGAGGATTGCCCTGGCCCAGATCAACACCACGGTGGGTGACGTGGCCGGCAATGAGGCCAAGGTTCTGGAGGCCTACCGGCGCGGAGCGGCAGAGGGCGCGCAGCTGGTGCTGGTGCCCGAGCTGGCCATCACCGGCTATCCGCCCCGCGATTTGCTGCTGAGTCGCGGGTTTGTGGATGCCAATCTGGCCGCGAGGGACAGGCTGGCTTGCGCCACGGGCGCAACCGGGCTGGTCGTGGGTTTCGTGGGCCGTGCCGACCGTGGGCCCGGCCGCGCTGTCACCAATGCCCTGGCACTGCTGCAATCGGGCCGTGTGCAGGCCACGCGGACCAAATCGCTCCTGCCCACCTACGATGTGTTCGACGAGGATCGGTACTTCGAGCCGGCCGAGTCCAACGCGCCCGTGGAATTTGGCGGGCGCAAGCTGGGGCTGGGAATTTGTGAGGACTTCTGGAACGACGAAGGCTTCTGGCGCGACCGGCGCTATCGCCGCAATCCCGCCGCTGAACTGGTGCAGGCTGGTGCAGACCTGCTGCTGAACATTTCTGCATCGCCCTGGCATTTGGGCAAGGAGAGGACGCGTGAGCAAATGCTCTCCAGCATGGCGGCGAAGGCTGCCCGTCCTCTGCTCTATTGCAATCTGGTGGGTGGCAACGACGAGCTGGTGTTTGACGGCACCAGCCTGATGTTCAATGCCAGCGGCGGCCTCGTGGCGCAGGGCAAGTCGTTTGCCGAGGACTTTCTCGTCGTGGAGACCGACTCGCCAGCGGGGATTTCTGCAGAGGAATCCTGCGACGAGGAGCAGCTTTTTCGTGCGCTCGTGCTGGGCCTGCGCGACTACCTGCACAAGTGTGGGTTTGGCTCGGCGGTGCTGGGCCTGAGTGGCGGCATCGATTCCGCGCTCACCGCCGTGCTGGCCGTTGAGGCGTTGGGGCGTGAGAACGTGCTGGGCGTTTTGCTGCCCTCGAAGTTTTCCTCGCCGGGCAGCATTGAAGACGCCCGTGCCTTGGCGCAGAATCTGGGCATCCGTCACGAGGTCATTCCCATCGAGGAACCCGTCGAGTCGGTCAACGCACAACTGCGGCCGGTGTTCGCCGGAAGGCCCGAGGATGTGACCGAGGAGAATCTTCAGGCGCGGATGCGCGGGGTGATGCTCATGGCGCTTTCCAACAAGCTGGGCGCACTGCTGCTCACCACGGGCAACAAGAGCGAGCTGGCCGTGGGCTACTGTACGCTCTACGGCGACATGTGCGGCGGGCTGGCGGTGCTCAGCGACGTGCCCAAGGGGATGGTCTACAAGCTCGCCCGCTGGATCAACCGGGATCGGATTCTCATCCCCGAGGCGAGTCTCACCAAGGCGCCCAGCGCCGAGTTGCGAGCCAACCAGACCGATCAGGATTCGCTGCCGCCCTATGAGGAGCTCGACGCCATCCTCGAGGACTATGTCGTGCGCGGGCTTGAGGTGGCCGAGCTTTGCGCCGCCGGGCACGCACCGGCGAGCGTGCGGCGCGTCGTGGGGCTCATCGACCGCAATGAGTACAAGCGCCGCCAAGCCGCGCCCGGACTCAAGGTAACCAGCAAGGCGTTCGGCGTGGGCCGGCGCATCCCCATCGCGCAGCGACACCGCGAAGTCTAGATTTCCCATGGTCACACGCACTGAATCTGAATCACTCTTTGCCGAAGCCCTGCGGCACATTCCCGGCGGCGTGAACTCGCCCGTGCGGGCCTTTCGCGCCGTGGGCGGCCAGCCGTTCTTTGTGAAGTCGGCGCGCGGGTCGCGTGTGACCACGGTGGACGGCGACGAGCTCATTGATTACGTCGGCACGTGGGGGCCTGCCATCCTCGGCCATGCGAGCGCGAAGCTCATCGCGGCCGTGAAGGCCGCGGCGGATCACGGCACCAGTTTTGGCATCCCCAATCCCCTTGAGGTTTCGATGGCGCGGCAGATCAAGCGGCTCGTGCCCGCCGTGGAAAAAGTGCGCCTGTGCAATTCCGGCACGGAGGCCTGCATGAGTGCCATCCGGCTCTCGCGCGGTTTCACCCGGCGCGACAAGATCATCAAGTTTGATGGCTGCTA
>SYLI01000068.1 GCA_005809105.1 Verrucomicrobiales bacterium
CTGCCACTGGTAAGTCGTGCTGACATAGCCGCTGAGGGAGGTGGTCGCGAGCTTGGTCGCCACTTGGGCTTGAGCCACGGAAGTGAGGCTCAGCAACCCTGCGGCAGCCAACCCGACTGTCCATTTGTTCATAGTCATGGTATTATCCTGCGATTGGTTGTTAACGTTTATACTGCAGTCTGCTATCCGGAGCTTGACGTGAAACGACAAGCCCCCACGCCCGAAAAGGCGCTTCGGGGGGGATACTTAGCGAGGATGGGCGTCAGAAGGCAAGGATTATTTTCGGCGGCCGACGTGCTTGTCAAAAGAGACAGCCCAGTGGGGTTGCGTGCGTGAAAAGCCGAAGTCGCCGGACCAGACCGTACGGGCACGTATTTTCAGAAGGCGTGTGAATAAAGCCCCCGCAGTCGTGGTCGGACAGCTTGAGCAAAGGCAGCAATGCTGGTGCTCAAAGGGGGATTCTAAACAGGTTGGGTAGCCCGCCGCGAGGAAAGCCGCGCGGCGGGTTTTACTTTCGCCAGGAATTCCATTGCCGCGGTGCCGTGGGGTGGTTTACACAGCCCTTGGATGGCAGAGAGTGGGCTGGAAGCGCAACTTAGCCGCCACTTACTGAAGCAGCCGCGGCTGGGAAGCGGGGTGTACATCGCCAAAACCGCCGTGGTGCTGGGCGACGTCACGCTGGGAGACCACGCCAGCGTTTGGTACGGCGCGGTGCTGCGTGGCGACATTCATTTCATCCAGATCGGCCACCACACCAACATTCAAGACAACGCCGTCATTCACCTGGCCGACGACTTCCCATGCCTCATTGGCAATTGGGTGACGGTGGGCCACAACGCCACGGTGCATGCCTGCACGGTGGGCGACGAATGCCTCGTGGGCATGGGCAGCACGATCCTCGATGGGGCCCAGATTGGCGCCCAAAGCATCATTGGCGCCAACGCACTTGTCACGCAGCACTCGCGCATCCCCCCGCGGTCGCTGGTGTTGGGCGCGCCGGCAAAAGTGGTGAGGGAGCTGACCGAGGCAGAAGCTGCTGGGCTCAAGTCGTGGGCGGCCAAATACGTCGAGAACGCCGCCTTTTGCCTGCGCCACGGCATCCAAGTGGGCGCGCCCATGGCTACCTAAACGCAATTGCACGCTTGCCCGCCCCCTGGGCTTGCGCCAGAGTCCACGGCCTGCGCGGTTAGCTCAGTGGTAGAGCACCACATTGACACTGTGGGGGTCAGAGGTTCGAAACCTCTACCGCGCACCAATTTTTCCAGAAAAAAGGATTTGCCAAGGATGGGCTTGTGAGTGAGTGTCCCCGCTAATGGCAAGCAAGGCGAAGTATCTCTTGGCGCTTGCGCTCTTGATTTCCCCGCTGGTGGCGTGGAGCGGTGGCGAACCTGGCGAATCTGGCGGCAGCAGCACCAAGAAGGCTGGCAGCATTGGGCGCCTTGGAACCACGCGAAAGAAAGGCTCCAGCAGTTCTTCTTCGGGAGGCGGAAGTCAGTCTGGCACGAACAACAGCGGCCTGCGCGCCATTCTCCGGGGCACTATCCGCCGCTAGATTTCCCAACCACCTGCATGGCGGCCATCATGAAACTGCTGCTCATCCTGCTCTTGGCCCTCGCGCCGCTGGCACCGCTCGGTGCTTCCGAGCAGGGCGGGGACGGGAAGAAAGAAGGCAGCGGCAAAAAAGAGGGCGGCGGCGACGGCAAAAAGGAAGGGGCGCGCGGGGAGAAGAAAAGCTCCGGCAGCAAGGGCGGAAGCGTCAGCAAGCTGCGCGGGGCCGCGCGCGGCGGCCGGGCTTCCAAGTAGGCGCCCTCCACAAACGAAACGGATTTGGAAAACCGCCTTGGTCATCCAAGGCGGTTTCTCTTTTGGGCTCCGCTCGTGCTACTTCGGGGCCGCGCCGGGGGCCACCAGCAGGAACATGCCCCCGTGCTGCGAGGAGAGCTGCTTCAAATTGCGGTGTGCCGAGAAATGGGTTGAGCCGAACGCCGCCGTGTTGATCTGCACCGAGCGCGACGGGTTCAGTTCATCTGCCAGCCCTAGCACCGCGCGCGAGAAGCCGCCGTCACTCATGAGCCAGATGGCGGTGGGCTGAAGTTCAAACGCGGCCTGCAACGCCCCCGCCGGGTCGGTGCCGCTGCGGGGCTCCTGCGATTCCACCCAGTTGCGCATGGCGAGGATGTTTTCCGGCGTGGCCGGCAGGGCTGAAAGCGCAGGCATGCCCTCGAAGTCGCGCGCAAAAAAGTAGATGAAAAACTCGTCCTCGGGCGGGAGTTTTTCCAGGGTCGCCATCAAGGCCTGCTTGGCGGCCGAGAGGCGGTCGGGCGACACATCCTTGGCGGCCATGCTGCCCGACTTGTCGATGAGGAACACAATGCGCCCCTTGTTCACGGGGAATCCCCCCTGCTTGAAGGCGTCGACCGTCACCGTCGACTGCGCCTCTTCGATCACCGCGTGGGCGAACGCACTCGCCCCCAGAATCACCTCGCGCACGCGGCCCTCAGGATCCGAGGCGGCCGGCTCGTCCAGAGTGATGGCGATGCGCGCCCGCTCGGGCAGCGTCTCGGGTTGGGGCCAGTGGGTGATCCACGATTGGCCGCCACCGGGAAACTGCACCTGGAAGGTGCGCACACCGCGGGCAACCACCGTTCGATTCGTGGCCGGCGCGCCCGAGTGGACCACAGCCGCCGACTCGCTGTGAACCAATTGCAGGCCCTCCCCGCCCTCGCCCGGCTCTACAGCAAGGGACACGCGCACGAAGCGCATGCCGCGTGCGCTAGCGCCCCCTTCCGGCCGGCCGGACACAAAGCTGAGTCGGGAAAATCCCTGCTCCAATCGCGCCTCGAATTGGTGCCAGTCCTCGCCGCTCTGCACCATGAGCGCACTGCCCAGCGCGTCGCCGACAAGCTTGAGGGCCACGCGCTCGCGCTGCACACGCGCCGCCGAGGCCGACCCCGACCGTGAGGAATGCAGCAGCGCCGTCCAGCACGAATAGAAAATCCCCACCACCAGCGCCAGCAGCGCCACCACACCCATGAGCTCCACCAGCGTGAAGCCCAACACGGCCGCGCGACGGGGCGAGGTGGATGGGCGGGCGGTGAACATGGGGTGCAATCCTTCCCCATCGTAACCTGCGGGCGGGTGCTGTGCAAACGCGAAGCGCGCTAGAGAGCCACCGATTCGCCCGGGCGCGGCTGCAGCACTTGGGCACTTGGCAGCCGACGGGCAATCTGCCCGGCCAGCCACTTGCGTGCCGGCGGGTCGCCATGGCCCAGCAGGACGGTGCGTGGCGCCAGTCCTGCGGCAAAGCCAACCAGCTCCTCGCGCTGCGCGTGGGCCGAGAGGTCAAACACGTGCAACTCGCAGCGGCGCACCACCTGCGGCGCGAGATCGCTGAACCGGAACGTGCGGCCCGCCTCGCTCGCCTTGAGCCTGCCGCCGGGCGAATCCGGGTCGGCGTAACCCACAAAGCAGATGCACTGGCGCGCCTCTCCCATCAGTCGCACGGCTAGGTCGTGCGCAGCGGTGCGCTCGGTCATCATCCCCGCCGTGGTGACAAAGAGCTTGCCCCCTTTCAGGGACATGTTCTGGGCGTCGCCCTCCTCCAGCACCTGCAGCTCCAGCGCCTGCTGCAGGGCAAGATCCGGAAGCAACCGCTCGGTGCGGTGCGCCTGCTGGTCGTAAATCTCAGTGAACGCACGGCCCAGCCCGCCCACATGCACCTTGCGGCGCGGCAGCGCGCCCTCGCGCATCTGCATGGCGAGCCAGGCCAGGAGCTCCTGCGTGCGCCCCAGCGCAAACGCGGGCACCAGCACTGAGGCTCCGCGCGAAAGTGCGCCTGCGATCGTGTCTCGCAGCCGCGCAAGCTCGGCCTCGCGCGAGAAGCCCTTGGGCCTAGCCGTGGCGCCGCGGGTGGACTCTGTGAGCAACACGCGGGCGCGCACCTCCTCAAAGCGTGCGCCGGCCAGCAGGGATTGCGGGGCGAAGCACACGTCGCCGGTGTAAAACAGCGAGTCCTTGCGGCCGCGCACCAGCACGCCCGCAGAGCCCAGCACATGCCCGGCATCGAAAAACTCCAGCGTGGGCATGGGTCCCGCGCGAGGGCGCGGCGGCACGCCCCATTCCACCACCTGGCGGTAACGGCAGGCCTGGACGACCTGCATGAGCTGATCCACGTCGCTGTGGTCAAAGAGCGGGTATTCGGCGATGCCAGCCTCGGCGCGCTGCCGCTTCATCACGTTGACCGAGTTGTGCAGCACGCGCGGGAGAAGAAAGTAGCTCTGCTCGGGCACGAAGACGCGCGCGCCAGGAAATTGGCGCAGGGCCACGGGCAGGGCGCCCACGTGGTCGTGGTGGCAGTGCGAGAGGGCGATGGCGTCCACCGCAAGGCCCGCGGCGGCGGCGAACAGCGGCAGGGCGGCGTTCCCGTCGTGCTTGGGGTGCATGCCCGCGTCGAGGAGCAGGCGGCAGCCGTCCACTTCCACGAGCCAAGCGCTGGCGCCGATGTCGTCGGCGCAGTTCAGGTTGGTGATCCGCATGAACGCAGGCTAGGGCTTGGGCGCAGGCAGCCGGCCGGCGGCTTCCTTGAGCACGGCCTGAAGCGAAGGGAATTTCTTGTAGGTGGCTGGCGGGGCGAACGCGGCGGCGTCCGGCGGCGTCCACTGCACGGTGGAGAGCAGCATGCGCGCCGTGAAACGCCCTTCGGGCATCTCGCACTGGATGGGCATCGCGTTGAGCGCGTCGGCCCGCCACACGCGCAGGCGGATGGGCTCGCCCTTCTCGGGCGTGAGCGTCACGCGCTGGCGCTGGCAGGACAGGCCCAGGATTTTCTCGGTGCCGTCGGGCTCGACGGCCGCCTTCAACTTGGCGTTTAACACCGCCGCGTCGCGCGGGGGCATGGGGATGTCGCAATACGCGCGCAGGGCGGGGTACATCGTGCGCAGGATGTTTTGCTTGGGCAGCAGGCAGGCCGACGACTGATCCATGCCCAGCTGGCGCAGTGCCGCAATCGACTGCGGAGTGAGTTTGTCACTGCGCACCTGGGCCAGATTGATGTCCATCCGGGCCATCCCCTCGCGGTAGGCGAATTCCATCTGCGAACGCATGACTTCTTGGGCGCCCACGCCCAGCAGTCGCAGGTCGGCTTGGGCTGTGAAGGGTTTCTGCCCTTCCAGCAAGAACAGGACGACGGCCAGCCCGCCGGTGCCATCGGGCAGCGCCGGAGGCGCCGGTGGCGGGACAGGGGCCGCCGCAGACATGCGTCCTGCAAGCGTCAGGCAAAACGCCAGCACCATTGCTCTCATGGCCTGACGCTAGACCAAGCCGGGCGCGGCGGAAACCCAAATCCGCTGGACTTCACGGCGGCCGGCCGCGACGCTCCCGCCCTTGGGGAGGATGACGGCCGCCGCGACGAAAACTTGGGTGCATGTGCTGGAGGGGATGAACGCCTTCGCGTGCACGTTTTATTTTCAATACCTCCTCTTCCACCTGCGCGACCAGTTCGGGTTTGGGCAGCGCGAGAGCCTGCTCTTTCTGGCACTGCACGGGCTGATTTACACGGGCGCGGCTTGGGCCGGCGGGCGCTTTGGGCAGCGGCGCGGCTACCTTGCGGCATTGCAACTGGGCTTCGCGGGCATGACTCTCTCGGTGCTGGTGGCCGGAGCTTGGCCGGCGCACTGCGCGGTGCAAATTGGCGCCATGGTGTGCTGGACGGTCTCGCAGTGCATGACATGGCCCATCATCGAGGCGCTCGTAAGCGAGAACGAATCGCGCGCGGGCGTCGCACGGCGGGTGGGGCTGTACAATGTCATCTGGGCGGCGGTGGGCGCATTGGCCTATTGCTCGGGCGGCGCCCTCATTGAACGACTCGGCCCGGGCGCCCTCTACGCGTTGCCTGCGGGACTGCACCTCGCGCAACTCGTGCTGCTCTCACGCATCGCACCGGGGGTGCGCGAGGCACATGCGCAGGCTGGTCGGGTGCCGGTCGAGACGGCCGTGCCGGAGGCCGCCGCATTCCAACAGAAGGTGCCGCCGGCCCTGTTCCTCAAAATGGCTTGGCTGGTCATTCCCTTCACGTACATCGCCATCAACACTCTGCTGGCGGTCGTGCCGCAGCGGTCGCTGGCGCTGGGGCTGGACACGGCGAAAGCGGGGGCGTTCTGGGCGGTATGGTTCTTTGTGCGCCTGGCGTCGTTTGTCCTGCTGTGGCAGTGGACGGGCTGGCACTACCGGTTTCGTTGGCTGGTGGCCGCCTTCGGCGCATTGGCGGTCAGTTTCTGCGTCCTGATGCTCTCGCAGTCGTTGCCGGTGTTGGTGGCGGCGCAGGCGGTGTTTGGCTGCGCGGCCGGCCTGATCTACTACTCATCGCTCTTCTACGCCATGGACGTGGGCGAAGCCAAGGGCGAGCACGGGGGCATCCACGAGGCGGTCATCGGCGCGGGTATTTGCACCGGGCCTGCGCTGGCGGCGCTGACACTGCATTTGTTGCCAGACCAGCCCGAGAGCGGGGCGTGGGCCGTGGCGGTGATGCTGGCGTTGGGCTTGGCGGCGCTGGGCGTGGTGCGCGCGCGGGCCGCTCGCTGACGGGCGCGCGGGGAGTTTTCCGCGTTGCGCGAGGGGTGGTTTTCTACTACTGCTGGCGGCCGCATGGCAACCCTCGAGGGCAAGCTGGGAATCGTCTTTGGCGTGGCCAACAAGAGGTCCATCGCTTGGGCCATCGCGCAGGCGTGGCACGCGGCGGGCGCGCGGCTGGCCTTCACGTATCAGGGCGAGCGGCTCAAGAGCAATGTGGAGGAGCTGGCCGGCGCCTTCGGTGCCGACACGCTGATTCTGCCCTGTGACGTGACGCGCGATGAAGAAATCGCCGCCGTGTTTCAATCGGTCGGCAGCACGTTTGGCAGGCTGGATTTGATGCTCCACTCGGTGGCCTTCGCGCCAAAGGAGGCGCTCGAGGGCCGGTTTGTCGACACCACGCGGGAGGCCTTCCGCGTGGCGCACGATGTCAGCGCCTACTCGCTGGTGGCGCTCGCGCGCGCGGCGGCGCCGCTCATGAGCGGGGGCGGCAGCATCGTTGCCATGAGCTATTACGGCGCGGAAAAGGTCGTCCCGCATTACAACGTGATGGGAGTGGCCAAGGCGGCACTCGAGGCCAGCACGCGCTATCTGGCGTCCGATTTGGGCACGCAGAAAATCCGTGTCAACTGCATCAGTGCCGGCCCCGTGAACACGCTGGCGGCGCGCGGCATCGCCGGCTTTTCCGACATGCTTCGCCATTACGAGGCGCACGCGCCGCTTAAGCGCAACGTGCTGCCCGAGGAGCTTGGAGCCACGGGAGTGTTCCTCGCCAGCGAGGGTGCTGCGGCCATCACCGGCCAAGTGCTCTACGTGGACTGCGGCTACCAGATCATGGGAATGTAGAGCGCGAGGCGCGCCCTCACTTCGCAAACCGGCGGAAGACTTCGAGGCAGCGGTCCACATCCGCAGCAGTGTTGTAGCCATGCAGCGCCATGCGCATCCGGCCGGCATTGTGCATCACATGAACCTCGGCCGTCTCCAGTGCGGCGTGCAGCGCCCCGCTCTGGTCGCTCACCACCGCGACAATGCCGCTGCACCGGTGCGGATCCTGCGCGGCCATGGGCATGAACCCCAACGCCTGCAGACCCGACTCGAGCCGCAACACCAAAGGATCGGCGTGCGCGGCGATGGCGTCCACGCCCACGGCGTCCACGTAGCGCAGGGCCGCGTCCAGCGCGTAGATCGCCGCGAAGTTGGGCATCCCCACAGCAAAGCTGGCGGCGCCGGGTTTTCCCACGGCGCGTTCAAACCGGTCTGGGCCAAAGGCGTTCTCGAGATGGAACCAGCCGCCCGCGCGCGTGGTCATCGCCTTCGCGCACCGTGCAGGGACGCCCACGATGCAACCGCCGTGAATGCCCAACGTCCACTTGTGCGTGCTGGAAATGACGCAGTCAGCACCCGCGCAATCCAGAGCCACCCGGCCCAGCGCCTGCGTCACGTCCACCGACACCAGCGCGCGGGGGGCGTGCGAGCGCACGGCGGCCAGAAATGGCGCCCAATCCAGCCGGTGGCCGTTGAGAAAGCTGACCAGCGACACCTGCACCAGCCGCGTCCGCTCGTTGAGCAAGGGTGTTAAATCCGCCGTCCGCAACGCGCCCTGCTGTGCGCGCCAGAGCCGGGTGACGGGGGGCGAGGGGGCGTTGAGCCAGGGCGTGGCGCCGGCGGGAAAATCCAAATCGCTCAACACGACCTCGTCCTGCGGGCCCAACTGCAGCGCGGTGGCCAGCAGGTTGTACGCCTCGGAGCTGCACGAGCAAAACGAAACCTCTGCGGGGCCAAGGCCAATCATGCGAGCGGCAATTTCGCGGCAACGCTCCACGGCCGCGTAATGCGCCACGCGGCCTCGCATGCCCTCGGTTTTGTCCCGCATGTACTGGCTCACGGCGTCGTGAACGCAGGTGGGGGGGATGTTCTCCGCGGCGGTGTTGAGATAGGCCCGGTGAGCCAGCGAAGGAAAGTCGCGCAGTCGGGATTGAGCGGTGAGCATGAGTCAGCGGGGAGGTAGCAGCGCGCGGGCGAGGCGCACGTACGATTCAGCGCCCGCCTCCAGATCGGTCAGCGCGATGGATTCATCGGCCGTGTGCGCCTGCGCAATGTCGCCGGGGCCAAAGATGATGCTGGGGACGCCGCAGGCCGAGAGCTTGCTCGCGTCGCAACCGAAGGCCACGACGTCCGACGCCGCTTGCCCCGTGAGCGCGCAGGCGGTGCGCACCAGCGGATGGGCGCCGGGTGTTTCAAAGGCGGGACTGGAATGCGCTGGCGGGTTGTCAAAGGCCAGCGTCACGCCAGCAAGGCCGACGCACCGCTCGCGCACATGCGCCTGCATCGCCTCGTAGGTGGCGGCGCAATCCTGCCCGGGCACGGTGCGGATATCCACCTGTACGCGGCATTGGTCGGGGACGATGTTGATGCCACTCCCGCCGTCAATGAGGCTGACGGAGCCGGTGCTGGGGCCAAAGCCCTCGCGCGAAAACTGCCGCAGGCCCGTCTCAAAGAATTCGGCCAGCACGGGCAGGGCGCGGGCCATCCCCAAAATCGCGTTGCAGCCCTTGTGCGGCTCGCTGCTGTGGGCGGCGCGGCCGGCGGCCCGGAGGCTGAAGCGGAAGCTGCCCTTGCAGCCCCGGACGACGCGGCCGCGCGTGGGCTCGCCCACGACCGCGTAGTCATAATGGGCCGGGCGGCGCAGAAGCGCGAGGATGCCGCGGTACTGCGTCTCCTCGTCCACGACGCAGCCCACGGTGAGCGTTCCCCGCCACGTGCCGGGCGAGGCGCGCAGCTGCAGCAGGGTGGAGAGCATGCACGCCAGAGGCCCTTTCATGTCCGCGGCCCCGCGGCCCCACAACCGCCCCTCGCGCACCTCGCCGCCAAAGGGGTCAATCCTCATGCCGGCCACGCTGACGGTGTCGGTGTGGCCGTTTAACAGCAGGTGGGGTCCTTCGCCGTTGGCGAGCACGAAGAAAATGTTGTCGCGCGCGGGCAGCACGGCTTGGCGCTCAGGCGCAAGCCCCTGCCCGCGGCCCCAAGCCTCAAGCCAGTCCACCACGGCGCCTTCGCCCGGGCTGGCGGCGTCATAGTGGGGGTTGACGCTCGGAATGCGGACGAGGGCCTGGGCGATGTCCAGCGGGGTGGCGCTCATGCGGGGCGACCAACTTATGGGGTTGGCGTTCGGAAGAAAACTGAAAATAATGGGGCCCGTGCAGGAACTTGAGCCATTGCCCGCGCCCGATGTCCACCACTTTGACGCCGCGCAGGGCTGGCTGGGCCTGCGCAACGCAGCCGAGGCCTTCGCCGAGCTGGCGCGCATCCGGCCGGAGCTGCAGTCGCACCCGGTGGTGAGGGCGGCGTGGCTGGACGCGTGGATCGCCAACGGCGACTGGGCGCGGGCGCGGGAGGCGGCGCAGGCGCTCTGCGGGGAGTTCCCCGACGAGCCGGGCTTCTGGCTGCATCTGGCCTACGCGACGCGTCGGGCGGCCGCGGCCGGCGGGCTGGAGGCGGCCGAGCTCATCCTGCGGGGTGTGGAGGCGCAATTCCCGAAGCAATGGGTGATCCCGTTCAACCGGGCCTGCTACTACTGCCAGATGGGCCAGCTGGCCGACGCCAAGGGGTGTCTGGCGCGCGCCCTTGAGGTTGGCGGGGCGCGCATCCGCAGGCAGGCACTGGAGGATGAGGACCTCAAGCCGCTCTGGCCCATGCTCACGCGGATGGGACGCGAGACGGGGTGAGGGCGATCCTCTTTGGATTGCGGTGGGGTTGACATTTGTTGGGGCGCCGCCAATCTCGCCGGCGCGAACCATGGGCACCAAAGTTTTCAACATCGGCATTGTCGGGCTGGGATTTGGCGCGGAGTTCATTCCCATCCATCAGGCGCATCCCCATGCCCGCCTCGTGGCCGTGTGCCGGCGCGACGAGAAGGAGCTGGCCAAGGTGGCCGACGCCTTCGGCGTGCCAAAGCGTTACACGAGCTATGAGGCGATGCTCAAGGATCCGGAGGTGGACGCCGTTCACATCAACTCGCCCATCGGCGACCACGCGCCGCAATCGCTGCGCGCCTTGCGCGCGGGCAAGCATGTCATGTGCACCGTGCCCATGGCCACGACGCTGCGCGAATGCGAGGCCCTCTGCAAGGAGGTGGAGCGATCCGGGCTCAAGTACATGATGGCCGAGACGGTCGTCTACAGCCGCGAGTATCTGTTCCTCAAGGAGCTGCTCGACACCGGCAAGCTGGGAAAGCTGCAGTACTTGGCCGCAAGCCATCCGCAGGACATGGACGGATGGCCCGCCTACTGGCAGAAGATGGTTCCCATGCACTACGCCACGCACGTCGTCAGCCCGTGCCTGGGGCTGGCGGGGGGCCGCGCGGAGTACGTGAGCTGCTTTGGCAGCGGCACCGTGCGGGCGGACATCCGGAAGAAATCCGGCAGCGGGCACGCCGTCCAAAGCTGCCACATCAAGATTCAGGGCAGCGACCTCTCTGCCCACATCTGGCGGTGCCTCTACGACGTGGCGCGCCAGTACCGCGAGAGCATTGACGTGTACGGCACCAAGCGCAGCTTCGAGTGGACGCTCACCGAGGGGCACCCGCACGTGCTGCACACGGCGAAGAAACCCGAGCACCAAATCGCGCAGCCCGTGAAGGTGCCCGACTACGCGCATCGCCTGCCCAAGCCGCTGCGCAAGTTTACGCAGTCCATCCAGGACGCGGGGCATCTCTCCTTCGTGCAGGGCGGCGGCCACGGCGGCAGCCACCCGCACATGGTGCACGAGTTCATCAGCGCGCTTGTGGAAGACCGCGACCCGTGGCCCAACGCCACCACCGCGGCCAACTGGACGTGCGTGGGCATCTGCGCGCATGAATCGGCGCGGCGCGGCGGCAAGATTGTGCCGTTGCCACCGTTCACGCTGCGCTAGAAAGCAGGCGTCACGGGGAGCGTTTGCGGTGGCATCGCTGGCCGCCGGCGGGTACGCTCGGCTTCGTGGCAATGGAGCCCCAGCCCGTCGCGTTTCAGAGCAGCCTCGCCGTCGTTCAGGATCACTCGAGGCACTTTTCCGACTTCACCTTCGTGTATCCGGTCATCTCGCGGCGATCCAAGGGCCTTTCGATCGGCGTCAACGTCAATCCGGACAAGGTGTGCAATTTTGACTGCATCTACTGCGAGGTGGATCGGCGCGTTCCCGGCGCTGTCACGCGTGTGGATCTGAACCAGCTTCGAGATGAGCTGAAGGCGATGATTGCCTTTGCGCGCGATGGCGGCCTCGCCAAGGAGCCCAAGTTTAACGAGGTGCCGTGGCTCACGCGGCAGGTTCGCGACATCGCCTTCAGCGGGGATGGCGAGCCCACCATGATCACCAACTTTGACGAGGTGGTGCGCGTGGTCGCAGATGTGAAGCGCGAGGCGGGGCTGGCGGCGGCGAAGATCGTGCTCATCACCGACGGCGCCGGGCTCGACAAGGCCAGCGTCCAGCGCGGGCTGGCCATCATGGACGCTGAGAACGGCGAAGTGTGGGGAAAGCTCGATGCCGGCACGGAGGCGTATTACCGGCTCGTCAACCGCAGCAGCATCCGCTTCGAGCGCATTCTGGACAACCTGCTCGAAACGGCCCGCGTGCGGCCCATCATCATCCAGTCGCTGCTGATGAAGGTGCATGGCCGGGCGATGGACGGCGCCGAACTGGACGCCTACTGCGCGCGGCTGGGCGCGATCGCCGCGCAGGGGGGCGCCATCAAGCTGGTGCAGGCGTACACTGTTGCCCGCCCGACACCCGAGGCATTTGTGTCGCGGCTGGATAAGGCCGAACTGGAATCGCTCGCCGACACCATCCGCACGCAAACCGGGCTTGTCGTGGAGACCTATGACTAACGGTCGCGCGGCAGCCAGCCCGTGGGTGCCCCTGCTGGTCGTCTTCGGCGGCGGATTCGTGGTGATGGTGCTGGAGATTTACGGCGCGCGCTATCTACTGCCACGCTTTGGCAGTTCGCAGGAGGTGTGGCTGAGCCAGATCGGCGTGGTGCTGGCGGCGCTGGCGGCCGGTTATTACGTTGGCGGGCGTATGGTGGATCGCTGGCGGCGCCCGGCCGTCCTGGCGGCGCTGTTGTATCCGGCCGGCGTGTGGATTTTCTTTCTGCCCCGGCTGGGCGCGCCGCTGCTGGGCTTGCACTGGATGCAAGAAGGGCCGGTGGTGGCCGCCAGTGCGGTGGCCAGCAGCGCGCTCTTTCTGCCGCCCTGCCTCGTGCTGGGGATGCTCTCGCCCTACATGATTGGACTCACGGCATGGGATGTGGATCACGTGGGCGGCGTGAGCGGGCGCATCTACGCGGCGAGCACCGTGGGTAGTTTGGCAGGCGTCTTTGCGCCGGTGCTGCTGGTGCCGCAGACGGGTGGACTCAACCTTCCGCAATGGGATCTGGACACGGTGTTCCATGCCACGGGCGGTTTGACGATGGGCTTGGCGGTGCTATGCTGGGCGCAGGATCGATGGCGAGCGCAGGTTCAAGTTCACTCAGGCTAGCCAGAGGCGGGGCGGTGCTGGCCGCGTTGGCGGCAGCCCTTTACGTGCCGGCGTCGGCGCAGGCGGAGACGGTCTACTCCGCGTACTCGCAGTACAACCTCATTACGGTGGAGGACAAGGGCAGCTTTCGCACGCTGAGCTTCAACGGCTCGCAGGAATCGCGCGTGTCGCGGAGCAATGGGCTCCTCGGGCATTTTGAGTACACCGAATTCTTGCAGATGCCGCTCATGTGGGCGCCCAAGGCCCGGCGCGTGCTGATGATTGGGCTGGGCGGCGGCAGCACGCAGAAGGCCTACCAGCATCACTACGCGGACATTCACATCGACACCGTGGAGCTGGACGCGATGGTGGCAACCACAGCGCGGCGCTTCTTCGATGTGCGCGAGACCGCCAAGTTCAAGATTCACATCGCGGATGGCCGCACCTATCTCAAGCGCTACGAAGGCCCGAAGTACGACATCATCCTGCTCGACGCCTACACCTCCAGCCGCAGCGGCTCGCACATCCCCTATCATCTGGCGACGAAGGAATTCTTCGAGCTGGTCTCCGAGCAGCTCACGGCCGGCGGCGTGCTGGGGTACAACGTCATCGGCACCTACGACGGCTGGCGCGCCGACAATGTGGGCGCGCTTCACCGCACGATGGCGACCGTGTTTCCGCACGTGTACCACTTCCCTGCAACGGAGACGAAGAACATCGTCTTTGTGGCGACCAAGGACCGCGTTGCGCTGACGGTGCCGCTGCTCGTGGAAAAAATGGGCGCGCTGCACGAGGTCCGGCCGAAGCTGGCCCCCAATTTCAATGCGCGCATTCAGGCGGTGCGCAATCAGGCGCCGCAAACCTCCGCGCAGTCGCCCGTGCTAGTGGACAAACTTGCACCGGCCAGCGGCCTGCTCGGAACGCGCTCGCCAGAGTAGGGCTTAGGCTTCCCGGCGCATCCGCGCCGCGTACATTCCGTCCACGCTGTCGTCCGAGGGCGTCAGCGTGCGTTCCACCTCGAGGGAAAACTTGGGATGCGCCGCAAGGAAGGCCGCCGTCTGCTCGCCGTTCTCCTCCGATTCAAGGCTGCAGGTGCTGTACACCAGCACGCCGCCGGGCTTGACGTGGCCGGCGGCGCGGGCCAGCAAATCGCGCTGAGTGGCGCAGGCCTGTGCGAGCGCGCGACTTTGCAGGCGCCACCGCAGATCCACGCGCCGGCGTAGCACGCCGGTGTTGCTGCAGGGCGCGTCCACGAGCACGCGGTCGAACACGGCGCGTGGAGGGAGCTGCGCCACGTGAAGCGGCTCCACGCACCGCGCGCCCAGCCTCCGGCAGTTTTCTTGCAGGCGCGCCAGCCTCTGGCGGTCCACATCGCAGGCCACCACCCTGCCGGTGTTCTGCAGACAGGCTGCAATGGCCGTGGCCTTGCCGCCGGGGGCGGCGCAGAGGTCGAGAATGTCTTCGTCCAGCTCCGCCGCCAAAAGCGACACCGCCAGCAGCGTGCCCGGGTCCTGCACATAGAAAAGTCCTTCTTCGTAGCCAGGCAGTCCGCTCACCGGGCCCGGGTCGCCGACGCGGAACATGGGCGCGGTGAGCCAGTCGAAATGCACGGGATTGTGTTTCACTGCTGCAGCGGTCCATCGCGCGGAGAGATCGCCATCGCGCAGCGGATTGGGACGCACAAAGTTCACCGCGGGCAGATTGTTCCACTGCAAAAGCGCGCGGGTGCGTGCGTCTCCCCAGCGAGCCATCCAGCGGGTGACCAGCCAGTCTGGATGCGAGAACCCCAGAGCGGGCTGCGTCAGCGCGAGGCGTTCAAGGGCGGTGCGCAGCGAGTCGCGGTCGCGCAGGCAGCCGCGCAACGTGGCATTGATGAAACCGGCGGCATGACCAACGTCGCACGCGCGGGTCAACGCCACCGTCTCATGCACGGCGGCATGATCGGGCACGCGATCCAGCCAGAAGATTTGGTAAAGCCCCAGGCGCAGCAAGTCGCGCACGAGCGGCGCCTGATGTCGGTCGGGGGCCCGTTGGGCGATGAGCCAGTCGAGTGTCGCGCGCCATCGCAGGACACCGTAGAAGAGCTCCTGGCACAAAGCGCGGTCGCGCGCTGCCACGGCCGGCAGTGCCTCCGCGAGCAGCGCGTCGGCGCGCGCCTCGGCCGTGTCCCACTGGCGCAGCAGGCGCAGGGCGATTTCTCTTGGTCTTTGCGAAGGCACCGGGCTAGATTCCTCAAACCCACCGGTTGAAGCGAGGAGTTTGGGTGGGCGGAGCCTTTTTTAATGAAAGCTGAATTTGAAAAGCTGGCGGCTGCCGGGAAAATCTCCGCCGGCGACGTGGGCGTGCTGGTGGCGATGGCCACCGAGGGATTTTGCAGGCATCGCGCATGGGGCGTGGGCCGCATCACCACGGTGGATACGGTGCTGGGCCGGCTCTCCGTGGATTTCAAGGGGCGGCCCGGCCACCCCGTGGCCATCGGATTTGCGGCCAGTATGCTCGTGCCCATCAGCAAGGATCACATCGAGGCGCGCAAGGAAACCGACTTGGGCGCGCTCCGGCAGATGGCCGCGCTGCACCACTTGGACGTCATCAAGCTCATCCTTGATAGTTATGGGCCTGAGGCCACTCCGGAACGGGTGCAGGCGGTGCTCGTGCCCGATGTCATCCAAGAAGACTACAAGAAATGGTGGGAGGTGGCGCGACGCGAAATGCGCAAGGATGGGCGCTACCATTTTACACCCAAAAAGAACGACCCGATTCTCTTCGAGCCTGAGGATCATTCCGCGCAGCGGCGGCTCCTCGAGGAATTCCGCACGGCGCGGGGGTTGAAGGCCCGGCTGGTGGAAGCACAGGAGATCGCTAAGGACATCGGAAACTTGGAGGACCGCGCGGCCGTGGTGGGCGAGATTTCCGAGACCCTCCAGTCGGACATCCAGAGCCACGCGCGCACGCAGCCCGCACTGGCTTTGGAAGGGGTGTTTGTGCGCGATGACCTGCGCGCCGCCGCGGGCCTCTCCGCCGTGCCGGGAGAATTGGGCGAGGCGCTCGTGTGGGGCTTGGAGCCGATGTTGGCGGACGTGTTGGCGGCGCTGCCCGCGGCCAAGCAAGCGCGCGCGTTGGAGAGCTACCGTGCGCACACCGCCAACTGGGCGGGCGATCTTTTGGGCATCCTTAACCGGGTGTCCGCGCGGCTGTGCCACGCCTGCGCCCAGATCCTCGCTGACCAAGGCCAGATCGAACCGCTGCGGCACACGCTGGTCTCCCTCATCAATCAGCACCAGGCCAGCGGCGAGTTGCTGCTGTGGCTGGCGCGCGAACGCTCCGACACGTTTACCGAACTGCTCGGCCCGGATCTGCTTCGCGCCATCGTTCATTCCATCGACCGCGATTCGGAGCGCAAGGCCAACAAGCTTCGCGACTATCTCGTGGACGACCCCGACATCATCGAGGTGCTGACGCAGTCGGCCGACATCGAGGTGGTGCGCGATCTCACGCGGGCGATCCAGCTCTCCCCGAGCATCGAGGCCATGGACAAGCGCTCGTTGTTAGGCAAGCTGGTGAAGTGCCACCCCGCGCTGCAGAGTTTCATCGCCGGCGATCAAACCCGGCAGGATCAGGCGCTGGTGGTGTCGTGGGAGAGTCTGGAGCGGCGCAAGACCGAGTACGAGGAGTTGGTGAAGCAGAAGATCCCCGCCAACTCGCACGAGATTGCCATTGCCCGCAGCTACGGCGATTTGCGGGAAAATCACGAGTTCAAGGCTGCCAAGGAAATGCAAAAGTTCCTGATGGGGCGCAAGAATGAGCTGGAACTGGAGCTGGATCGCGCGCGCGGCACCGACTTTTCCGGCGTCAGCCCCGATCGCGTGGGCGTGGGCACGCGCGTCACGGTTCGCGATCTGGAAAGCGGCGGGAACGAAACCTACACCATCCTCGGCGCGTGGGACGGCGATCCAGATCGCCATGTCATCAGCTACCTCACGCCCATCGGGAAGGCTCTGCTGCAGCACGTCCAGGGCGAGGAAGTGGAATGGGAGCTCGGCGGGAAAACACACCGGTACCGGATTGAAAGCATCACGGTGGCACGCGGCGAACCGGCGGGGGCTTTGCCCGGCTAACCAACACCTGTTTTTTAGAGCGCCGCGGCCATTCTCCTCCACTGCGCATGCGTCAAATTAATGTGCAGCTGGGTGCGCGCTCCTACGCCATCCACGTCGGCCACGGGCTGCTAGCGCGCCTAGGAACCCACTGCCGCAAGCTCGGGCTGGGCGCCCAGTGTGTGCTGGTCACCGACACGCACGTGGCGCGGCTGCACGGCGCGGCCGCACGTGTCTCGCTGAGCAACGCCGGCATTTCCGCCGCCTGCATCACCCTGCCCTCAGGCGAGCGTTCCAAATCGCTGGAGCAAGCCCGGCGCTGTTATCGCGCGATGGCGGCTCACCGGCTGGAGCGCGGCTCCTTCGTAGTCGCGCTGGGAGGCGGTGTTGTGGGCGACGTGGCGGGGTTCGTGGCGGCCACCTATCTTCGTGGGATGGCGCTCGTGCAGGTTCCCACAACTCTGCTGGCGCAAGTGGATAGCTCCGTCGGAGGCAAGGTGGGGGTGAACCTGCCGGAGGGAAAAAACCTCGTGGGCGCCTTTCATCAGCCGCGCGCGGTGTACTGCGACCTCGAGCTGCTGCGCAGCCTGCCGGAGCGCGAGTTTCGCGCGGGACTGGCCGAGGTCATCAAGTACGGCATCATTGCCGACGCCAGACTCTTCGCGCGGCTGGAGCGCGATTTGGAGGCGCTGCTCAAGCGGCACGCTCCCACGCTGGAAGCCGTCGTGGCGCGCTGCTGCGCCATCAAGGCCGCGGTCGTGGGCGAGGATGAGCGCGAGGGCGGCCGGCGGGCGATTCTGAATTTTGGCCATACCCTCGGGCACGGGCTGGAAGCCATCTCGCGCTACGGGCGCTACCTGCACGGCGAGGCCATCAGCATTGGACAGGTTGCGGCCGCGCGCCTGTCTCAAAAGCTGGCGGGGCTGCCCGCGCGCGACGCCGATCGCATTGAGGCGTTGTTCATCCGGGCAGGATTGCCCGTCCGGGTGTCGCTCAAGACGGCCGAACGCCGGCGACTCCACGACGCCATGCGGCTGGACAAAAAGGTGAGTGCGGGCGAAATCCGCTTCGTGCTGGCGGGGGCGCTGGGGCGCGCCACGGCGGGCCATCGCGTTCCGATGCAAACGCTGCTCACGGTGATGGAGGGGACATGAGCGCCGTCAGCGAGGCCATCGTGAGGGAGTTTTTTGAGGCGCACGGATTCTTTGTGCGCCAGCAGCGCAAGCATGTGTCGCCCTCGCGCCGCGAGGAGGACGCGGTGGACTTTTATGTGTGCAACCCCCGCGCCACAGACGATGGCGCGCCTCCGTTTGTCCTGGGCACGGCCGATCTGGCACGCGTGGCACGCGCTGTGGTGGTGGTGAAGGGCTGGCACACCGAGACCTTCAGCCCCGCAGTGATGGCGCACGCGCCGGGAATGTTTAAGTTCCTGAGTCCTGCCATGTTTAAGCGGGCGGCCGAGGGGTTTGGGTGTCGGGAGCGCTTTCTCAAACTGTTGGTAGTGCCGGCGCTGCCGCAGTCGGGCGAGGCGCGCACCAAGAGCATCGAATGGCTGCGCGCCAAAGGCATCGACGGGGTGTTGCCCTTTCGCAGCATGCTGGCCTTTCTCATTGCGCACACGGCGGCAAATCGAAACTACGTCAAGAGCGACCTCCTGCAGGTGTTGCGAATCCTCAAGAGCTACGGGCTGCTCGTCGAGGGCGACCAACAGATGGATTTGTTTGGCAAACGCCGCGGCCGCTGAGAGAGGCGCGTGTATTGCCGCTGGCGGGGGTGCCTGACGGCTGGTAGGCTTTGCGCCGGTGTTGCTGGTTGTCGACAACTACGATTCCTTCACGTTTAACCTTGTCCAGTATCTGGGCGAGATGGGCGTGCCGATGCAGGTGCACCGCAATGACCAGATTGCGGTGGAGCGCGTCCGCGAGCTCGGGCCCTCGCGCATTCTGATTTCGCCCGGGCCCTGTTCGCCGCGCGAGGCGGGAGTCTCCAACGACATCATCCGGGAGTTTGGAGCGACCATCCCGCTGCTGGGCGTCTGCCTGGGCCATCAGTGCATCGGGCACACCTACGGCGCGCAGGTGGTGGTGAATCACCGGATGATGCACGGCAAGACCTCGCCCATCCTCCACGACGGGCGCGACCTCTTCGCCGGGATGCCCAACCCCTTCGCGGCCACGCGCTATCACTCGCTGGTGATCCAGCGCGACACACTCCCCGCCTGCCTGCGCATCACCGCCGAGACGGCCGAGGGCGAGATCATGGGCGTGCGCCACAGTGAGCACCCCGTCTGGGGCGTGCAGTTTCATCCGGAGAGCATTCTCACGGAGGAAGGCCGGCGGCTGCTGGCCAATTTCCTGGCGTTGGAACGCTAGGGGGTGCTGGTGCGCGCGCGCGCCTTGGCCAGCACGTCGGCCAGCCTCACTTCCTTGCCGCCCTGGCGCTTGCTTTCGTCGGCCGCCTCCATGAAGGCGAAGAGCTCGATGGTTTCCTCCGGCGGAACCGGAACCTTGCCCGTCTTAAAAAACCCCACCGCCTGCGCCACCAGCGGCGCGTAGCCGTCAAAGGCACCCACCGGGCTCTCTCCCTTGTCGCCGACGGCCTTGCCGGAGTAACCCTTGCCTTCGCGGAACACGCCGGTGCGCCCTCCCTTCCACTGGCCAGTGACCTCGATGCGCCCGTCCGTGGTGGCACTGCGCCGCACGCTCTCGCAGCCGGTGCCCATCACCGTGAAGAGCGCCTCGCATCCGTGCACTCCATACCAGAACAAATCAGGGTGTGTTTTCTCCAAGCTGGCGGGGCTGGTGCACTCGGCGGAGAGCACGCGGCCCACGGCACCCGCCCGCACGGCCTGCGTGGTTATGCCGTAGCGCAACGAAGAGGAGCTAAACACCGGCACGCCCGCGGCCTGAGCCAGCCGGAAAATCTCCAGCACGTCGCGCAGCGATCCGGCGAGAGGCTTGTCGATGAAAAGCGGCCGGCGCGCCGCGATCGCCACACGCGCCTGCTCCAGATGCACGCGGCCGTCCACGCTTTCGATCATCACGGCATCCACGTCGCGGCAGAGCGCCTCCATCGAGTCGTAGAGCTTGACGCCATACTTTTCCTGCAGGGTCTTGGTGAAACCCTCCACGCGGCTGCGGCTGGTCTCAAGGTCGGGGCTGCCGCCCTTGAAGGCGCCCACGATGCGCGCGCCGGCGACGTGGTCCTTCGCCTTGGGATTGTGCAGGATTTCAGCGAAGGCAACACTGTGCGAAGTGTCGAGCCCGATCATGCCGATGCGCAGATCGGCGGCGAGGGCAGCAGTGGCGAGGGTCATTCCCAGAAAGAGGAGTGGGGCATTCATGGCAGGAGATTGCCATGGAGCGTAGCGCAGCCAGCGCCCGTGTAAATGCCAAAGCCTAGGCCTGCGTGGTGATGGCATCCCAATCGATGCCGTGGCGGCGCGCGTACTCGGCAAAGGCCTTCTCGTGGGCGATCAGCACGGCGCGCACCACCGAGGAGTCGTCGGCGCGGCCGATGGTCGAGGAGTGATTGATGATGAGGTGCGACTGGTTGTGTGCGTAGGCCAGCGCAAAGCACGCGTCGGCCAGCGCGGCGTACGGAGTCTCCTGATCGGCGCCCTCGGCATAGTCCTCGACCACGCCGGCCAGAAACTCCAGCTGATCGACCAAGTGCGGAAACCGGGGCGCGTTGATTTCGGCAAACTCCAGTTTCAGCTGCGGGAGTTTCTTGTGGATGCCGTGCAGGATTTTCGGCGACACGCGGGCACCGTTGTGGCGCACGAATTCTGCAACCTCGGACATGGAAGGACTCTAGTGCGCGCGGCGCCGATGGCAAGCCTGACCGCGGGGTCACACAACTTCCACCGGGCAGGGGGGCAGCGCCTCCAAAAACGCCCTGCCGTAGCGCTTGGTCAGCACGCGATTGTCCAGCACCGCGATGATGCCCGTGTCCTGCCGCGTGCGGATGAGCCGGCCGACGCCCTGGCGGAATTTAAGGATGGCCTCCGGCAGCGAGTAGTCGGCGAACGCGTTGCCGCCGGCCGCCTCGATGGCTTCGATCCGCGCCTCGATCAGCGGGTGGTCGGGCATGGCGAAGGGCAATCGCGTGAGGATGACGTTGGAGAGTGCGGGCCCGGGCACGTCCACCCCCTGCCAGAAACTGTCGGTACCAAAGAGCACCGAGTCGATGTTCGCCTTAAACTTTTCAAGCATCAGCGCCCGGGGCATGCCCGTGCCTTGCACGAAGCACTCCAACTTCTGTTCAGCGAGGAAGGGCGCGAGCGCGGCGGCCGTCTCGCGCATGAGGCGCGCGTTGGTGAAGAGCACGAACGCCTTGCCATGTGTCTGCCGGATGAAGTGCTCGATCCATTGCACCAGCGCCCCCTCGTAGCCGGAATCCTTCGGGTCGGGCATGCGTCCGGCCACATAGAGCGTCATCTGCTTCTTGAAATCGAAGGGCGATCCCAGCTGCGCGCGGTCGGCCGCTTCGGCGCCCGCTTGGCGGACAAAATAATCCAGGCCGTGGGCGCTCCGGCTGGTCCGGTCGGCGCGCGCCACATCGGCCACCGACAGCGTGGCGCTGGTGCAAATCACGGGCGAGGGCGACGAAAAGAGCCGCCGGCGCAGGTGGGCGGCGATGTCCACCGGTGCGGCGTGGAGCGAGAGGTTGGCGCGCTGGCGCCCGCTGCGCTCCACCCAATAGACATGGTCGGCAGCCCCCTGCCCGAGAAAGGCCGCCACCGAATCGCGCAGCGCGCCCAGTTGCCGGTTGCACTCGGCCAGTTCGGCCGTGGTTTCCTCGTCGTCCGTTTCGCGCGCCAGCAATGCCACGGCTTCGCGCACGCGCTGCAGGGGCAGCGAGAGCGGGTCGGCCACCAATCCGGGCCGGCGCACGCGAAGCTCCGTCCATTCCTTGGCGCGCGGCGACGACGACTGCGCCGAATCGCAGGCGGCCTCGACGGCTTCAAAAAGCGCCTCGCCGGCGCTGAGCGCCTGCGAGACCAGCGGCACCATCGGCCCGCGCCGCAGGGTGGCGAGCAGGCCCTTCTCGGTGCGCGGATTCCACAGCCGGTGAAGTTGGAAGCGGACTTGTCCGCTGGACACGCTTAAGCCCGCATGACGTGCGGCGACGTGGGGCAGGTGCTGGGCCTCGTCGAGAATCAGGAAGTCGTTCTTGAACAGAAATCCTTCGCCGCAGTCCGCCTCGTCCTTGTCGTCGGATTGCGCCGCCATCAGGGCGAAAAGCAGCGCGTGGTTGAGCACGAGCACGTCGGCGCCCAAGAGCTTGCGGCGGGCACGCTGGAAGAAGCATTCGCCGTGGTCGCGCGCGAAATCCGAGGCGGCACCGCAGAGCTTGGGCGAGCAGAGGCCGCGCTCCGAACACACCTCGCTCCAGACGTGTGGATCGGGCTCCACTTCCCAATCGGAGCGACAGCCCGTCTCGGTGGCGGTGCTCCACTCGAGCACGCGCTTGAGTTCGGCCATCTCCGGCGAGGTGAACAGCGCATCGGCACGAGCCAGCGCGCGATGCAGGCGGCGCGTACAAAGATAGTTGGCGCGGCCCTGCAGCATTTGGAAGGAGAAGGACGCGGGCAGGATGCGCTGCAAGAGCGGCAGCTCCTTGCCGACCAGTTGCTGCTGGAGATTGATGGTGTGCGTGGCGATGAGGGCTTTGCGCGTGCGCGCAGCGGCATGCAGCACGGCGGGGATGAGATAGGCAAGGCTCTTGCCCACACCCGTGCCGGCCTCCACCACGAGGTGCCGGCCCTCCTCCAGCGCGCGGGCCACCGCCACGGCCATCTGCTGCTGCTGTGGGCGGTGCTCAAAAGTGCGCGATCCGGAGAGCAGGCCGCCGGGCCCAAAGATGTGTTCCACCTGAGCGGGGAGGTCGGAGCCGGAGCCCGTCGGCGACTCGTCCGAGGTGTGGATCATGGGCGGGGAGAAGGCGCGCGGCTCAGGCGGTGCCGGAGCGGCGGCGCGCAACGACCTCCTGCGGGGCGCGGTTCTTGGCAATCATGTCCGCGGGCAGGACGCCGCGCCAGCTCGTCAGCGCGTAGACCACGGCGCGCCGACCAATGATGCTGCCGGGGTTTAACACCGCATTGCACCCGATCTCGGCGTGGTCGCCAACCATCGCGCCCAGCTTGCGCAGGCCCGTGTCTAGGGGCGCGCCGTGCGCGTCATGGACATCCACCGTCACGTTTCCGGCCAGCGATTTCACGTTGGACAACACCGCCCCCGCGCCCAGATGGGCCTTGTGGCCGAGGATGGAGTCGCCCACGTAGTTGAAGTGCGGAACCTGGCAGCCGTTAAAAAGGAGGGAGTGCTTGAGCTCGCTGGCATTGCCGATGACGCAGCCCTCGCCCACGATCACATCGGCGCGGATGTAGGCGCCGCGGCGGATTTCGCAGTTCCTGCCAATGATGGCCGGCCCCTGAATCATGGCGCCTGCCTCGACCACCGTGCCTTCGCCGATGAACACGCAGGGGCCGATCACCGCACCGGTGTCGCAGCGGCCGTGCTGTGCTGGCCGCACGTGCGACTGGAGATAGCCGCGAAGGCCCCGGAGTGCGTCCCACGCAAATTCGGCTCCGTCGAAAAGGGCCGCGTGCTCTGTCTGCGCCAAGTCAAACAAGCTGCCGGGACTGAACATGGCCACCACGGTAGGCCAAGGGCCCGGGCTGCGGAAACGAAAAAGTTCCCCCGCGGGCTCAGACGTTGAACTTGAAGAGGAGCACGTCGCCGTCCTTCACGACGTACTCCTTGCCTTCCATCCGGTAGAGACCCTTCTCGCGCGCGGCGGCCACGGAGCCGCACTCCATAAGGTCGGCGTAGGCAACCGTCTCCGCTTTGATGAAGCCGCGCTCAAAGTCGGTGTGGATGACGCCCGCGGCCTTGGGCGCGGTGTCGCCGTTGTGGATGGTCCAAGCGCGGACCTCCTTCTCGCCCGCCGTGAAATAGGTGCGCAGGCCCAGCAAATGATAGGTCGCGCGGATGAGCGCGCCCACGCCGGATTCCTCGACGCCCAGTTCTTTGAGAAACTCCCCGGCCTCCGCCGCCGAAAGATCGATGAGGTCGCTCTCGATTTGCGCGCTGATGACCACAGCCTCGCAGGCCATGTGCTGCTTCACATACTCGCGCACCTTCTGGACATGGGGATTGGTGTCGGCCGTGGCGAGATCGGCCTCCTTGACGTTGCACGCAAAGAGCGTGGGCTTGTCGGTGAGCAGCCAGAAGAGGCGGGAGAGAGCCTTCTCCTCGGGGGTGAGCTCAAGCGTGAGCGCGGGCTTGCCGGAATCAAGGTGCGGCTGGAGTTTCTGCAACACGGCCTGTTCCGCCAGTGCCACCTTGTCGCCGCGCTTGGCGTCTTTGGCGACCCGGTCAAGCCGGCGCGTCACCGAATCCAGATCGGCCAGCACGAGTTCAGTGGTGATGGTTTCGATGTCGCGCACGGGATCCACGCCGCCGGCCACATGGTGGATGTCGGCATCTTCAAAGCAGCGGATCACTTGGACGAGGGCGTCCACCTCGCGGATGTGGGTGAGAAACTTGTTGCCCAGTCCTTCGCCGGCGCTCGCGCCCTTCACGAGTCCAGCGATGTCCACAAACTCCACGGCGGCCGGGATGACGACGCTCGTCTTGGCGATCTTCTGCAGCGGCACCAGCCGCTCGTCGGGCACCGTGACAATGCCGATGTTGGGATCAATCGTGCAGAAGGGATAGTTTGCGGCCTCGGCCTTGCGGGAGCGGGTGAGGGCGTTAAAGAGGGTGGACTTGCCCACGTTGGGCAGCCCGACGATTCCAGCTTTGAGCATAAAAGTTTCCCCGCGAGCGATCAGGCGCCACGCACGGCCGTCACGGCCTCGCGCAGGCGATTGCGAAAATCCTCCATCCCCACGTCAAACGCCGCCGCCATCGGCAGGACGGGCACCCCGCGAATCTTGCGGCGAAAGAGCTTCAGGTTCGCCGTGGCCGCCGGCTCGTCCATCTTGTTGGCCACCACCAGGCGCGGCTTTTCCAGCATGGCCGGATCGTAGAGTTTCAACTCGGAGAGAATCTGGCGGTAGTCTGCCCACGGCTCGCGGGCGTCGGTGCCGGCCATGTCCAGAAGCAGCACCAGCACAACGCAGCGGCGGATGTGACGCAGAAACGCGTGGCCCAAGCCCACGTTTCGGTGCGCGCCCTCGATCAAGCCCGGCACGTCGCACACCACCAGCCGGTGCCAGTCGGGATATTCCATGATACCAATCTGCGGGTGCAGTGTGGTGAAGGGGTACGCGGCAATCTTGGGCCGCGCCTTGGAAATGGCCGTCAGCAAGGTGGACTTGCCGGCGTTGGGATAGCCCACAAGACCGGCGTCGGCGATGAGCCGCAGTTCAAAAAGGAAGTGGCCTTCGCCGCCCAGCTCGCCGGGCTGCGCAAAGCGTGGAGTCTGCCTTCTGGCCGTGGCAAAGTTGCGATTGCCCAGTCCGCCGCGGCCGCCACTGCAAAGCGCAAATTGCTGGCCATGCTCCACTAGATCGGCGACCAGCTCGCCCGCATGTCCAGTGGCCAGCGTTGCCTCTGCTGCTTCCACGGGCTCATCGGCTCCCATGTCCACCGCGAAGGCCTGCTCGCCACCGGGGGCTTGCACCACGCGCGCGCCTTCGGGCGCAATCACCGTGGGGATGGGGCTTGGCAGCCGCCACACTACTGTGCCGCAAGGGACTTTCACCACGCAGTCCTTGCCCGCGTGGCCGTCCATGCCCTTGCCCAGACCGTGCTCGCCATTCTGCGCCAGCAGCCGCGAGTTGAAAAACTGGGCGATGAGGTTGTTGATGTCGTGGCTGGCCTCGAGAATCACATCGCCACCGCGGCCGCCATTGCCGCCATCGGGGCCTCCCTTGGGCACGAAAATCTCGCGGCGGAAGGCGACGCAGCCACGTCCGCCACGGCCGGCGCGCGCAAACACTTTCACCTGATCGACGAACATGGTGGGCTAAAAAATAAAGGCGAGGCAGCTCACCTCGCCGTGGGTGCCGCAGGGCGGTGGACTGGCGCTAGTTCTGTGCAGGGGCCGCAGCGGGCCTGACGCTGACGAGGCGCTTGCCCTTGGCAAACTTCACGTGCCCGTCGGCGAGCGCAAAGAGCGTCCAGTCACGACCGATGCCCACGTGGGGACCGGCGTGAAACTTGGAGCCGCGCTGCCGCACGAGGATGGTGCCCGAATGCACCAGTTCGCCGTCGCCGCACTTCACGCCCAGCCGCTTGGAGTGGCTGTCGCGACCGTTCTTGGATGATCCCTGGCCTTTCTTGTGTGCCATGGCTAAGCCTTGATTTGGGTGATTTTGACGACGGTGAGATCCTGGCGATGGCCCCGTTTGCGGTGGTGATTCTTGCGGCGCTTCATCTTGAAGATGATGAGCTTGGGGCCGCGCTTGTGCTTAACCACCTCGGCTTCCACCGTGGCCTTGCCGACGGTGGGGGTGCCCACCAAAACCTTGTCAGGCTGGCTCACCAGCAGCACGCGGTCGAAGGAGACGGCCGCACCTTCCTTCACCAGTTCGCCGGTGGCCGTCTTCAATTCCTCCACCTCCACCACGTCGCCCACGGCGACGCGATATTGCTTGCTGCCTTCCTTCGCCGCAGCGTTGTAACCAGTCTCGATGATCGCGTACATATCCTGCCCAAAAAACGGGGGCGCAAAATAGACCAAAAACGGGCGGGTGTGTCAACCGTTCAGATTGCCGGGGGTGCGGGGGCCTGGCGGCGGGTTGAGGCGGTTCAACAGGGGCGAGAGGGCGAGGATCACAATTCCTGCGCCCACCGAGGTCACCACAAAGAGAAAATAGAAGTCGGCCTGGCCGCCAAAGCGCCACGGCAGCCCGATTTCCCCCCGCGCCACGGCCTCCACCTTGGAGGCCACCATCCCGCCGCCCAGCCCCGCCAGAAAGCTCGAGATGAACCAGATGCCCATCAGCAACGACAGGAACCGCTTGGGCGCCGTGCGGGTCACGTAGGAGAGCCCCGTGGGCGAAAGGCACAGCTCGCCCACCGTGTGCCAGAAATAGGTGAGCACCACCAGCGACATCCCCGCCTTGGCCACGCCGTCGCGGGCGACGTACCCGGCCCAAGCCATGAACAGGAACCCCAGTCCCAGCAGCAACAGGCCCATTGCAATCTTGACGGGCTGGCCCGGGTTGTGGCCGCGCCGGCCCAGTGCCGTCCACAACGCGGCGAATCCCGGGGCCATGAGAAAGATGAGGCCTGCGTTGATGGACTGAAACCATGTCGTGGGCACCTGGTACGAGGCCAAGAAGCGGTCTGTGTGCCGGTCGGTGAAGAGATTGATGCTTGAGCCTGCCTGTTCAAAGGCCACCCAGAAGAACGCGTTGAAGAAGGTGAAGATGAAAATCGTGGCCACGGGCCCGCGATCCTGCGGCTGCTGAGCCTTCACGAACCACGCCGCCAAGGCCAGCACGGCGGCCGCGAGCAGCACGATGACCCGCGTGTGGCCCAGCTGGGCCATGAGCGCGGTGTTGAGCCACGAGAGCGCCCCGCGGTGGAAGGCCAGCGCCACCAGCGCCGAGAGCACCAGCGCCGCGGGGATGAACCACGGCGCCCACCGGCCCTTGTCGCCGGGCGGCAGGCCGATGTCGGCGAGATATCTCGGGCGCAGCGCCACGTACAACGCCAGCCCCCCCAGCATCCCCAGTGCCGCCGAGCCAAAGCCCCAGTGCCAGCCGACTCGTTCGGCCAGCGTGCCGCACACAAACCCGCACAGAAAGGCGCCCAGATTGATCCCCATGTAGAAGATGGTGAAGGCGCCGTCGCGCCGCGGGTCATCCGCGCCGTAGAGCTGCCCCACCATCACCGAGACCGTGGGTTTGAAATGGCCGGTGCCGATCACCACCATTGCCAGCCCGCCCACAAAGAGCGCCATGCCGGGCGCGTTGTGGGCCAGCTCGCCCAGGCCCGAAAGGGCGAGCAGCACGTGCCCCAGCGCGATGATGATGCCGCCGGTCACCATCGAGCGGTGCGTGCCAATCCAGCGGTCTGCGATGAGGCCCCCCAGAATGGGCGTCAGATACACCAAGCCCGTGTACCAGCCATAGAGCACCGTGGCTTCGGCGTCGCCCCAGCCGCGGCCGGGGTTGAAGCCGGGCGGCTGGTGCGCCGGTCGCACCGCGTCGGCCATCCCGTGCGGCGACGTGGTGAGGTAGAGCACGAGAAACCCGCGCATGCCATAGTAGCTAAACCGCTCCCACATCTCCACGAGGAAGAGCAGGAAGAGCCCCGGCGGATGCCCCAGCCAGGGCTTCGGAGAGGGCGTCAGCGGGGCCATTGGCGCGCATGGTGGTCAACGCGCATCGCGTTGACGAGGCAAAACAACCCGTGCAACGTGCCGCCCGGCACGCATGACAAACCCCATTCTGGAGCACAACCGGCGCGTATGGGACGAGCGGGTGCGTGCACGCCAGCGGTTCACCGCGCCCGCCAGTGCGGAGGAGATGAAGACCCCGCTCAAGGCCATCGACCCCATGGGCTGGCTGGGCGGCGATGTCGCCGGGCGGCGCATCCTTTGCCTCGGCGCGGGCGGCGGCAAGCACGGGCCGCTTCTGGCGGCCGCGGGCGCGCAGGTCACCGTCGTGGACTTGAGCCCGGAGATGCTGCGCCTGGATCGCGAGATGGCCGCGCAGTACCAGTTGCAGTTGGAGACGCTCGTGGCCTCGCTGGACGATCTGGGCGCGCTGCCCGCGGGCGTGTTTGACGCCGTCATGCAGCCCGTCAGCTCCTGCTACGTGCCGGACATTCAACTGGCCTACCGCGAGCTGGCGCGCGTCACGCGCCCCGGTGCCGTGTACATCAGCCGTCACAAACAGCCCACCAGCCTGCAAGCCGGCCTCTCCCCCGGGCCGCAAGGCTTCGTACTCGCCGAGGCCTACTATCTGAGCGGCGCTCTCTCCCCCGCATCGCAGCCCGGGCCGCACCGCGAGGGCGGCGCGCTGGAGTTTTTACACCGCTGGGGGCAACTGCTGGGCGGCCTCTGCCGCGCCGGGTTTGTGATCGAGGAGGTGTTTGAGCCGCACATGGCCGACGCCAGCGCGGCGCCCGGCAGCTTCGAGTACCGGTGCCACTACATCGCGCCCTACATCCAGCTGCGCGCCCGGCGCACGGACGCGCCTGCGCCAACGGCCGCTGGGGCGTTGTGGACGCCCCCCAAGGGCTGACGAGGACGCCCGCGGTCAGGGCAACTGCAGATTCACCTTTCGCTTCGAAAGCAAATCCTCCACACGCGCAAGGAGGCCGGTGCCCTCCTGCCGGGCATCCCGTGCGATGGCGCCCATCGCACCGTCCAGTCGCGCATCGGCCAGCTTTACCAAGGCGTCAAGCGCGGCCAGGCGGGCGGCTTCCTCCGCCTCGGGATCGCTCAGCAGCGCGAGCAGCCTGTCGCGGGTCTGGGCTGGCTGGTCGGCCTTTAACAGCTTGGCGGCAGCGCGTGCGCCAGCCATTGCAAGGCCGGCATTGCGCGAACCCAAAGCCTGCTGGATTGCGGGCAGCGCTTTCACTTCGCCAAGATCGCCCAGCCCGATGAGTGCGGGTGCCGCCAGCGTGTGGCGCAGATCCTGCACAATCTCGAGCAGGCGCGGGGCGATTTCCTTCCTGCCCAGCGCCGCCATGGCACGCAGCGCTGCGGTCTTCCACTCGCGATCGTTGCTGGTGTTCCAGATGGCCATGAGCTCGGGCACGGCTTTGGGATCGGCGATGGCGGCCAGTGCCACGACAGCGTCCTCCAGCAGCGGCGGCTCGGAGAGATGTTCCAGTGCGTAGGGCGCGCCGTCGGGCAGGCCATGCCGGCCGAGAAACGCCGAGATGCGCAGCTTGCGGTTGAGATCGGCCTCCTCTCGAAGGCGCGGTTGCAGGGCGCGCGCCGACTCGGGGAGGTTGATCAGCATCAACGCCTCCGCCGCGGCCCAGCGGGTGGAGTGATGGCGCGGATCCAACAAGCGGGAGAGGCTGGCGATCAGTCGCGCGTCGGGGGTCTTCGCGCAGACTCGGCGGCAGGCGTCGGCGTAGGCGTGCCGTTCACTGGCGCGCGTGGCCACGGGGAAAAGCTCCAGAAGCACGGGCACCGACTGCGCGGCAGGCACCGCTCCCAAGAGATGCAACTCAGGCTCGATGCCCAGCCCGGCGGCCAGTTTGGCGCGGGCGCGCTGCAAGAAGGGGGCGGCGGCGGCGGGCGCGTCGAGCTTGATGAGAGTGTCGCCCAGAATTGGGGGCAACGAATCCGGTGCGTCCAACGGCAATTGCTCGAAGCGGGCGAGCAGCGCGGGCCGATTGGTTTTGGAGGAGAGCAGGCCGATGGCGCCGACGCGCGCGGACTCCGCCGCAAGCGTGCGGGTGGGTCTTTGCAGGTGCGCGCTCGCGGTGACGTTTTGCAACGCGGCCGGCCCGACTCCTCCAAGGGCCCACAGTAGCGACACTCGCGCGGCGTCATCATTGCCTTCGCGCTCCAATGCCCCCGCCAGTCCCGCAAGCGCAGCACTGCGCAGGGCGGGCTGGGCAAGGTAGTCGGCGCGCAGGATTGATCCCAAGGCCGTGGCGGCGGCGGTGTGGACGGCGGGCAGCGGATCTTCCAGATGGCGCGTGAGAGCGGCCACCGCGCCGGGGATTTGCGCGGCCAACAGGGGGCGACGCTGCACGGCGATGAGCAGAGGGATGGCTGCGGGCCCGCGGATTTTTCCAAGCGCCTCGACCAACAGCCGTACGCGTGCGGCGCGGTCATGGTGGTTGGCCACCTCCAGCAGGGTCAGTGCCGTGAGAATCAGTGGATCCTGCCGATCGGCCAGCGGTGGCGGCGAACGGTCCAGCGACCCGCCGTAAAAACAACTCTGGTAGCCGGATCGCGAACGGCCGAGGAACAGGAGGTGCAGGCGCCCGCGTTCGAGCATCGCGCCTTCGTCCTCGCTGATGCCCAAGTCAGCGCTGGTGAGAGCGAGCTCGGGGCGGGCGAACACGCCCTTGAGCACGCGCACGGGCTTAAACTTGTACTGGCGCGTTGTGGTTTCCATCTTGCCACCGCTCACCGTGGTGTTCAGCCCAACCTCCGCCACCTCGGCGACGATCAGCAGATTGGCCTGCGCCACAGCGGCCTCCAGATCCAATCCGCGGTACCATTCATCGCGCGCGTGCGCCGACGAGAGTAGAAGCAGGATCAACCCAACGGAGAGATGCGTGGTTTTCATGGCAGGCAGTGTGCCTTTGGCCGAGATGCGGGCGCGCAATGGCGCGTCCATGCTTCCGGCCGGTTGGCAACAACTAAAGAGACTAGGTCACGCGAACTCCAAAATCAAGCGGCCAGCGACCACGGGGTGGCAGAGGCGTGGGAAGTCTGGCCACACACCGCGCCGTCCTCAAGCCAGCGCAGCTTCCCGTCGAGCACCTCTCGCGCGAGGCGTCGGCTCGCATCTTCCGTCTTGGCCGAGCGGGGCGTAAGCGCTTCCTTCACCCGCCGCAGCGATCCCCGCGCGAAGTGGTCTGCCACAGTGATCGCGGCCGTCTCGCCATTGCGCTCGAAGTGCGCCTCGGCATGGGCCAGCGAGGTGGAGAGCGCAAAGAGTTCCGTCCCCGCATCGACCAACCGGCCTAACAGCAACTGCCGGCGCTCCAGCGCCGGACCGTGGCGCAGCATGGCGTGGAAGAGCGCGCGGGCCAGCGCGCGGCTGGCCACGGCTGCCTCTCGGAGATGGTGCTTGATGACGGGATGGGCCACCTCGCCCCCCGCGTCCAGCACGGGCCACCACAGCCGCGGGTACCACCCGCCGTAATGGAATGCGGCATGAAGCGCCGCGGCGACACGCCGGCCGACCGGCAGCCGGGTGTCAAACACCTGGCCTCCGTGAGCAAGGTGCGGGTCGAGTGCCTCACGGGCGATGAAGAGGCGCAGAATCTCGCTGGAGCCCTCAAAGATGGTGTTGATGCGGCAATCGCGCAGTAGGCGCTCCACGGGCTCAGGCCGCTCGCCGCGCGCCGCCAGCGACGCCGCCGTTTCATAACCGCGCCCGCCGCGGATTTGCATCGTGTCGTTGACGATGCGCCACGTCGTTTCCGTGGCCCACAACTTGGCCATTGCCGCCTCGATGCGGATGTCGGCGTGCGGATCGCGATCCACCATCGCGGCGGTGTGGAGCGTCATAGATTCCATGGCAAATATGTCGGACGCCATGCGCGCAAGTTTGTCGGCGATGGCTTCGTGCCGGCCGATGGGCGCGCCCCATTGTTCGCGCCCGGCGGCCCAATGCCGGGCGATGGAGAGGCAGCGCTTGGACAGGCCCGTGCAGGCGGCGGGAAGCGTCAGGCGCCCCGTGTTCAGCGTCGTGAGCGCCACCTTGAGCCCGCGGCCCTCCCCCAGCAGGATGTTCTCGCGCGGCACGCGCACGTCATGGAAGCGAATGACGCCGTTGTAGAGTGCGCGCAAACCCATGAAGCGGCAGCGCCTGACAACCTCGACGCCCGGCCAGCGCGTTTCCACGATGAACGCCGTGGTCTGCACCCGGCCCTCGCGTTCAGGCGTTTTCGCCACCACCACAATGATCCCGGCGCGCGTGCCATTGGTGCACCAGAGCTTTTCGCCATTGAGAAGGAAGGCGCTCCCGTCGGGTGTGTGGGACGCGCGCATCGTCATCCGTGCGGGATCGCTGCCGGCGTCGGCTTCGGTGAGGGCGAACGCGGAAATCTCCCCGCTCGCGACGCGCGGCAGGTAACGCGCCTTCTGCGCCGGCGAGCCAAAAAGCAGAAGCGGTTGCGGTGCGCCGATGGATTGATGGGCCGAGAGCAACGCGGTGAGATTGCCGCAGTGGCTGCCCAGCAGCATGGCGGCGCGGCAGTAGTTGGTCTGAGAGAGGCCAAGCCCGCCGAAGTGCGGCGGCACCTTGATGCCAAAGGCGCCGCGTCGTGCGAGCGCGGCGATCACAGGGTCCGGAATTTCGCCGGTGCGATCCACCTCGTCGGCGTCCACATGATCGCGCAAGAACTCCTCAAGCCACGAGAGAAACGTCTCGCCTTCGGCGGCGTCGCCGGCCGGCTGTCCGGCGAAAGGCAGCAGCTGTGCCGAGTCCATGCGGCCCATGAAAAGGCCGCCGGCGAAGCGGGTGTGCGCGGGCTCGCGCGCGGCCTCGGCCAATTCCAGTGCGGCGCGCTTTCCGCCGTTCATGCCCGTGGTGTCAATGGAGGTTTGCATGGCAGGATTCCTCACTTTGGGTGGATTGTGGCGCCGATGGCGGAGAGGTGCTGGAGCAGCGCGCAGGGTGCGAACCGCGGATGAGTTTCGGCAAGCGCGCCCAATTCCTCCACCACGCGCCGCGCGCCCCACGCGTCCAACAGCCGCAAGGGGCCACCGCGGAACGGGGCGAATCCAGCGCCCAGCACCATCGCCAGATCCGCGTCATCCGCATCGCGCGCCACGCCTTCCTCCACGCATCGCGCAGCCTCATTGATCATGAGCAACGCAAGCCGGGACTGCACGGCGCCTACCGTCAGCGCGGGCGCGGCGCGGGGGGCGCGGCGGGGAAAGGCATGAGGGCTGGGCACGGCCGTGTCCCCGCGATGCACATAGATGCCGCGGCCACTCTTGTGGCCCAGGTCGCCTGCGGCGGCCAGGCGACGCAGTGGTTCGGGCACCGCGAGACGTTCGCCCAATGCCGCAGAAAGCGTGTCGGCAACATGCAGCGCCACGTCCACTCCCACTTCGTCGAGCAGGCGCAAGGGCCCTGTCGGCATGCCAAACTGCCGCATCGCACGGTCCACGAATTCCGGGGATGCGCCTTGCTCGCAGAGCCACACGGCCTCCAAGAGGTAGGGCATGAGGATGCGGTTCACGAGGAAGCCCGGGTGATCTTTCACCAGCACGGGCACCTTGCCCAAAGCGCGGACCCAATGCGCGGCTCGGGCGATCGTAGCATCGTTCGTCGCCCGGCCGCGCGCCACCTCCACCAGCGGCATCCGGTGGACGGGGTTAAAAAAATGGAGTCCCACCACACGCTCCGGAAATACTGTGGCGTCGGCCACGGCGGTGATGGAGAGCGCCGAGGTGTTGGTGGCAAGGATCGTGGCCGGCCCCGCGAGGCGCGAGATGCGGCCCAGCACCTCCTGTTTAACAGCGAGACTTTCGGCGACGGCCTCGACCACCAGATCCACACCTCGCAGCGGGGTTTCCGAGGTGGACGGCGTGATCCTGTCCATGCCGTCACGCGCCTCCAGCGCCGTGCATTCGCCGCGCCGCACGCTTCGCTCAAAAATGGAGCCCGCCCTGCCTAGCCCTGCCGCGACGCGGCCCGTGTCCACGTCGCGCAGTTGGACCCACACGCCGCGCGCCGCAAGCCATTGGGCAATGCCCGCACCCATCACGCCTGCGCCCACAACCAACGCGTGCCGCAGCGGTGGCGCGGGTGCGACTTTGCGGGCGCGTTCGCGCAGCAGCGCCAGCCGGAGCAGATGAGCGGCCACATCGGTCTGCGCCAGCGCCAGCACCGTCTCCCGTTCGGCGGCAAGTGCCGCATCGCGCGGAAGGTGAAGATTGCGCGTAATCAGCCGCGCGGCCGCGGGCAGTGCCGGGTAGTTTCCAAACGTCGAAGCGCGCACGCGTCGGCAGGCCCACCAAGCCCGGGCCGTGGCGAGTGGGCGCAGCAACCAATGCGCCGAAGCACGTGGTGCGGGCTTACCCGAGGCAATGCACAGCCGCGCTTGCGCGAGCAGGTGCTCCCGTGGAACCACGGCATCCACCAGCCCCAGTTGCAAAGCCCGCGCGGCCGTGACAGGCGAACCTTTCAGGACGAGATCCAACGATCGGGAAAGCCCGACGAGGCGCGGCAGGCGCGTGCAGCCGCCCCATGCAGGCACGATGCCGAGCGCAGTTTCGGGCAGGCCGAGCCGGGTGCAGGGCGCGTCGCTGGCCACGCGGTAATCGCAGGCGAGAGCCAGTTCCAATCCTCCGCCCAAGGCGGCGCCATGGAGGGCGGCGACGGTGGGCGCGGGAAAGTCTGCCAGGGTGTTGAACACCTCTTGGCCCAGCGACACCAAGCTGCCAAGCTCTTCGGGAGTGGCGCGCACCAGCGCGTTGAGATCGGCGCCGGCGATGTAGATTTCGGGCTTGGTACTGGCGAGCACCAGGCCGTGCAGGAAGGGCTGCTGTCCCAGCCGCTGAAGGTGCAGGCGCAAGTCGCCCAGCGTGGCGGCATCCAGAATGTTGGCGGGCGACTGCGGCCGATCGAAGGTGAGAACCACCGTCCCGTCACCCAGCCACTGCCGGTGGATGCGATCGGATTCGAATCCCACGGGCGAGGCAGGCACCAGCCCGGTGCCCGACGCAGTCCGGTCGTTGCCGGCGCGGCTGGATGGGGAAAGGGTCGCGATCATGTGATGGCCTCCAGCCATGCGGCACTTCCTTGGCCGCCTCCCACGCAGAGCGTCACGAGGGCGCGATGACCCTTGCGCCGGCGCAGCTCCCTTAAGACCGTGAGCACGAGGCGTGCGCCGCTGGCGCCCAGCGGATGGCCCAGCGCGATGGCGCCGCCATTGACATTGATGCGGTCGGTGCGCATGGGGCCTAACACGCGGGCGCAATCGGGATGGGCGGCGCAGCGCAGCACGGCCAGAAGTTGCGCGGCAAACGCCTCGTTGATTTCAATGAGGTCGGCGCTTGCGGGCGCGAGCCCGGTGGATTCTTGGGCGCGCATCATGGCCGGCACGGGGCCCAGACCCATGCGGCGGGGGTCGCAGCCGGCGTGGGCGTAGCCGATCCACCGCCCAAGCGGGGGGTGGCCCAGGGCCTCCGCACGGCGCTCGCTCATCACCAGCAGGGCGACGGCGCCATCGGTGAGTGGCGAGGCATTGCCCGCCGTGACGGTGCCGTGGCGGGTGTCAAACACCGGCGGCAGGGAGGCGAGCGCGCCAGCCGATTGCGAAGGGCGGGGGCCGTTGTCGCGGGCGACGACAGTGACCGTGCCGTTGCGCAGGTACACGGGCGCGATCTCCTCTTGTAGGAAAGCCTGCGCGGCACAGGCGCGCTTGTGGGATTGCAGCGCCCAGTCGTCCTGTTCAGCCCGGCTGATGCCGTATTCACGGGCCAGCAGTTCGGCCGTTTCGCCCATGGTGTGGCCGGAAAGCGGATCCCGGAGCCCGAGCTTGAGGGAGTGCCGCGGCCGGAAGTCCGCGGGCCTCAGCGCGGCGAGGGCGCATGTCCTTTTCCAAAACGATGGGGCGCGCGCCACTCGGGCAAACTTCTCGGCCGCGATGGGAGAAAACTGGAAGGGCATCGAAGACATGCTTTCGACTCCGCCGACGATGAAGACCTGGCCTTGGCCCGCGGCCATCTTGTCCGCGGCCAGTGTGAGCGCTTCCATGCCCGAAGCACAATTGCGCTGCACGGTGGCGGCGGGCACGTGCTCGGGAATGCCGGCGCGCAGCGCGATGACGCGCGCGGGGTTGGGGGCATCCGCGGAGGGGCTGACGCAGCCGAGGAGAACGGAGTCGATGGACGCGGGGTCAAGGCCCGTGCGCGTCAGCAGCGTGCTGACTGCGGTGCGGCCAAGCTCCACGGCGTCGGCGCCCGCAAGGTCGGTGCCCAGCCTGCAAAACGGCGTGCGGCCCCCCTCCACAATGACCATGCGCCCGGTGTTCATCTGCGTACCTCCTTGATGGAAGAAGTGGGCGCAGTCATCGCGGCGGACGGACGGTGGTCCACCAGCCGCCGTTCTTTCAGCTCGGCACCGACCCCCTGCATCCGGCGCAGCTCGCCGGCCTCGTGGAAATGGATCCGGTTGGGATGGACTTCGACGCGCGCGAACTGGGAGTCAATCCTGTGAACCAGCTGTGCCTCTGTAGCGTCTCCGATGGGCGCGATGTGCAGAATGATTTCATCCAGTTCCAGCGGGTCGTCGTGAAGCTTGCGCAGCTCAATCTGCCACGCCCCCACGCCGGGAAGGTCGTCCAGGATGTGCTCAAGCACATTGAAGTCGACCAGGGTGCCCTTGAGCTTGTCCAGATGCATGGCCTGCATCCCGGAGCGGCGGGAGATGTGGCCCAGCAGGCGCGGGACTTCACGGCCGCAACGCGGACAGCGGGTGAAGTGCAGGCCGCCATCGATGAGGTCGCCCGTGCGATAGCGCAGCACGACGGTGCCGCGAGCGTCCAGAGGTGTAAAAACAATCTCGCCAGCGTGGCCGGGTGGCAAGGGAGTGCCGGTGTCGGGGGCAACCACTTCCACGATGCCCATGTCGGGGAAGAGGTGATATCCCGGAGAGGGTGCGCCAACAGGGTGCGGGCACTCAGCCCATGCCATTTTGGCTTCGGTGAAGCCGTAGGTGGCAAGCACTTCAACTGAAGGCGCGCCACATTCGGCAGCGAGTGACGCCAGCTTGCGCCGGAGGCCGTCGGGCACTTTCTCGCCGCCGAGCACGATGCGGCAAAGCGTGGGCAGCCGCAGTGACTGTGCGGCCGCCTCGTGCAGCACGTGGTACATGAAGGTGGGCATACCAATGAGCACGTGGGGCTGCAACTTCTGCAGGAACCGAAGCTGGCCTTCAGTGCCCATCACTTTGCCGCCGCCGCTGGACAGCGTGAACACACCGGCGGCGGCCCCTCCGTGGACGGCCAGCCAGAAGCCCAGATGCGGCGCGTAGGGAAACATGTTGAGCACTTTCATTTCGGGCGTGGCGCCGCACACTTCGAACAGGCGCGCCCCCGCGAGTGAGAGCCGGTTCAGATCATGGACAGTGTACAGAAAGGGCACGGGGTCGGCGGAACGACCTGTCGTGCTCGTCATGAACACCGGACGGAATTCGCGCTCGAGGTTGCGCAGGACGGCAGCGCGCCCGCGCAGCAGTGTCTGAAGCAGGATGGAGGGACGCTTGGCCAGCACCCCTCGATCGGGCAGCAGGACAAACTCGCGTGGGGTCGCCGGATTTGCGGGAGAGCCGGCCAAATCCTCCTTCGACGCGAAGGGTATTTGGCTCAAGTCATCGAAGGTCCGCATGTCTTCTGGAAGCAGGGAGTGCTCGCGGAACACCCGGCGGTAGTGTTCGGAAAACGGCAGCACGGTGCGGCGCAGATACCGCCGGAGGCGCGCCATCTGGTCGCCCTGAATGCGTGCGCGGAAATCAGATGGGCCGATGAGATTCATGCCGCCGCCTTTCTCACCAACAGAGCGCGCAGCTTGGGCAATTGCGCCAGCGCAGCGGCCCGTCCAAGGGCGATGTGTTTTGCGGGCAAATGGAATTCGTACCAGAGTGCGTCCTCGCAAAGCGGGCGGATCACCACCTCGGCCTGACGGCACGCGCCCTCTGCCAGGATGCCTTGGGCGGCGCCTAGGCTCCGATACACCGTGTCGAGGAGGTTGCCCTTCGCAAAGTAGTTGAGGCGGCGGTGAAGGGCGCCCCAAAAACCCGTGTCACTGGCGGCGCGTTCCGATTTGCGCGCCGGAGTGCCTACAGTGTCGCTGGGGGGCGGCATCACATTGACGGCGATGACAACGTCCAGTCCCCGGTCGAGCAGCGGCGACACAGGCACGGGGGCGGTGACGGCGCCATCGGTGTAGCGCGACCCGCACCGCATCACGGGTTCGCAAATGCCGGGGATTGCACAACTGGCAAGCACGGCTTGCGACACATCCCCGCTGGTCAGGAGTTCGCAGGCGAGCGTATCCAGGTTGGTTGCGGTGACGATAAGCGGTGTGCGCAACTGGCTAAAGTGGGCTGCACAGATGGTGCTGGAGAGGCGCCGCCTGATTTGGTCGCCGCGCAGAAACCCGCGCCGCGGCGGCACGACTGGATCAATCAATTCCGCCAGTGCACGCCATTGACTGGTGTCATGGGCCTCGCGTTCCAACGCCGCGCCATCAAGCCCGGAGCACCAGAGCGCACCAATGTACGCCCCCATACTGCTGCCCGCGACGATGTCGGGAGCAAGGCCGTTTTCTTCCAGCACTTGAATGACGCCGATGTGGGCCAGCCCCCGAGCCGCACCGCCAGAAAGTGCCAGGCCCCACTTGGCTTTCACCGGGCCGTTCGCCGCATGCCTTCGAAAAAGGGCGGGAGGGCGGGTGGCTGCAGTTTCTTCGTGCGCGCGTTGGGTCGCCTGGCAGAGCCCCTCGCGTCCCTGCAACGCGGATCCATACCGCATTCTGGCTTCCGGTTCCGTCATATCCGCCGGTGCCGACGGCGGATGCTGCGTCCGGACAGGCTGCCGGGCGTGTTTTTATTTGCCCGGGGACGTCAGCATTCCACCGTCGGCTTTTTCACTGGGTTCCACCACGTTCATGTCATCCACCATCTCAGTGGCATAAGTTATTCTAAAATAACCACCCTGTCAAATTAGCAGAACGAATTACGCTTGGGGTCGGTGGAGCTGCCGCGAGCGAGGCCGCGGGCCCGGCGGATCAGTTGCGGTTGCGGAGCTTGGAAAGCAGGCGAAGGAATTCGACGTAGAGCCAGATCAGCGTGACCATCAGCCCGAAGGCCGCGTACCACTCCATGTATCGGGGCGCGCCGCTCTCGCAACCTTGCTCGATGAAATCAAAATCGAGCACGAGGTTGAGCGCGGCAATGACCACCACGAACAGGCTGAATCCGATGCCGACGACGCCGCTTTCGTGGATATAGGGAACCTGGATTTGGAACAGGTTGAGTATCATCGTGACCAGATAGACCAGCCCGATGGCGCCCGTCGCGGCAAAGACGCCCAGCTTGAAATTCTCAGTGGCCTTGATCCAGCCGCTTCGGTACGCCACGAGCAGGGCGAAGAGGGTTCCAAAGGTGAGCCCCACCGCTTCGACCACGATGCCCGGATACATCTTGTTGAAGAACGCCGAGACGACGCCCAGAAACAGGCCCTGACACGCCGCATACAAGGGCCCGGTCACGGCCGCCCATTGGGGCCGGAAGATGGTGGCGATGGAGGTGACCAAGCCGCCGATGAGTCCGCCAATCATCCACGGCATGAGGTTGGGATCGCCCGCTTTCACCTTGTCCCAAGTCAGCGCCGCGGACAGCACCACGAGAATCAACAGCGCCGCGGTCTTGGCAACGGTGCCGTTGAGCGTCATGACGCCTTCGGCTGTGCCTCGCGACTTGGCGAACACTTGAGCGTTGAGTGCAGGATTGGCGGATCTCATAAGGCGGCCCTCATTGGGGGCCAGTGCCTTTAGCACGGGATGGCTCTGATGTCAAAATGAGCGCCCTGTCTGTGCTCACGGCGCCTTGATGGCACGAGAAGGGGCAGCGGGAGCCGGAAACGCCGGAGAATTGATGTCCACCACATTGGCTGCAGGAGGCTCTGACACTTCCGTGGCGGGGGCGGGCTTTTGAGATTTTGGGCCGACGGATGGTTGCGACGTTGCGGCGGCCGCTGGATCAGCTTGCAATTCCGGCGCGGGGTTTGCGTGCACGGCAAACACAAGGAATGAACCCGTCAACAACGCCAGTCCTCCCGCCGTGATACCGCCCATGGCCAATCCACTATCGTAGCGGCCACGCGCCCGCGCCGAGCCGCGCAGCAGCGTCAGGGTGCCGCAGCCAATGGCAAGGATGGTTGCCCCAGCCAGAAGCGAAAAGCCCCAGTGACGGTGGAGCACCACCACGCCCAGACAGAGCACGCCCAGCACGCCAAAAAACACGGACGCGGCGGCGCTGTGCCCGACGGCATTTGCAGAATCGATGTCCGACGAACTCTCGTCGGCCTCACCGTCCAAGCCGCATTGCAGGACGTGTTCAACCGGCAGCCACTGTTCGGCATTGTCCGTGGCGCATAACGTCGCAGGGTCAATGGCGCCTTTGGCCAGCAGCCGCTCCACCTGCTCGCGCGAAAGCGGCCCCTGAACTTGCTCTTGGTGAAAAATGAAATACGCCCCCGTTCTCTCAGCCACAATCCGACCCTCCTCTCACCGGAAAGACTAAACGCTTTGAGAGCTTGAAGGCAACTCAAAGTTCCTCGCTGGCGCCTAGCGAGGAGGAGGGGGAGGCGGTGGAGGTGGCCCCTTGCCAGCGCTTGGGGGCGGCGGTGGGCTCCCTGCGACACGTGGCGGCGGCGGAGGTGGAGCAGTCGCGCCCAGTGGGGGCGGAGGCTTGGCTCCTGCTGCGGGCGGTGGAGGTGGCCCTTTGCCAGCGCTTGGGGGCGGCGGCGGGCTCCCTGCTGCACGTGGTGGTGGTGGCGCACCCGCGGGAGGAGGCGGAACTTTACCGCCAACCGGAGGCGGTGATGCGCCTGCGGAGCGAGGTGGCGGGGGGGCTCCTGCCGGGGGAGGCGGCTTGGCCACGGACGGCGGCGGCGGCCCGGCTGCCAGTACTGGCATGGGCTTGGCTGTCCCCGGAGGCGGAGGCCCCTTGGAGGGCGGCGGCGGGCCTGCAGGTTGCGGTGCGGGAGCGTATGCGTTGATGGGCCGCTGCGATGGTGGCGGGGCATGGGCGGGATGCGCCGCCCCCGGCGGAGCCGCCGCCAGTGCCGAACGATCCACCCGTATGGTCTGCCGCGAAGCGTCCATCGGCGGCGGTGCCTGAATGCTCTGCGTCGGCTGACTCTGCGGAGTTGCTTTGGGAACTTGGGGGGCGGCATGGGCCGGTTCGGTCGCCGCCTGTAGCAATTCAGGAGCGATCCGTGGCACCAGAAGCAAAGTGACCTGCTGGCAATGCGGGCAGCGGATGCGCTTGCCGCACATGTCCGGCGGGTATTCCAGCCGTTCCGCGCAGTGCTGGCAGCGGCACTTGATGACGACGTCGTCGATCATGAGTGCCCGGCTTTAGCCAAGGATGGTTGGGGCACGCATGGGTGCGCACACTATGCGCGCCCGCGGCCGCCTTTCAAGGCATTTGTCCCGTCCATGGACACGCAATGCCAACCCATGCAGCATGAAAGCTGCTGGCTTGCCCGTGGCTGGGATTAACTTACGCGCGAGCTAAAGGCCCTCAGGGCCTAGTTCTTCTTGGGCGCGACGAGTTGCGGGCGGATGATCGCGCCGCCACCGCCACCACTCCATCCGGTGGCGTACGGGAAGTCCTTGAGCAGCGTGTCAAATTGCTTGCGCTGCTCATCGGTGAGCACCTCGCGCTGCTTGGCGCGCATGCCTTCCTGAAGTTCGCGTTGTTGGGCCATGAGCGCATCCTGCAACTTGCGCATCGCGTCCTGCTGCTCCTTTTCCACGGCAGCCCATTTCGCCTTCTGCTCGTCGGTCAGCCCAAGCATCCCGGGAAACCCGCCCTTGGTGCTGAATTCCGTCCACTTCTTACTCTGTTCCTGGGCGCGCTTGCGTTGTTCCTCCTGGAACTTGGCCAGCTTCTCCCGCTGTTCGGGGGTGTACACTTCCTCGACCTTCTGCTGGTACTCCTTCTGCAGCGCGGCGTATTGCTCGCTGCGCTGGGCGGGGGTCAACTCCTTGTTCTGAAAGATGGCGGTGATTTGTTTGGACTGGTTGGCCGACAAATCCGCGAGCGCCGCCTTCTGTTTGTCGGTGAGATCGAGCGCGGGGGCGCCGTAGAATCCCTGTCCGGGCACGGCCGCCCCTCCCAACGGGCGCACTTGCAGCCGCCTAGGCTCGGCTTTCTCCTGCGCCGAAGCTTGGGAGAGCATCCCTGCCAGAAGTATTGTTCCAGTGATGGTAGCTCGCATAGTCATGGGTTCTTCAATGTCTGGTTCTCGAAAAGGTTGGACGGGGCCGGCCGTCATTGGCTCCCAAAAAAACCGGGGCGCAGAACGCGCCCCGGTCTTGTAAAGGATGGTGGACTAGCTCTTCTTGGGCTCGGTGTCCTTCTTTGGCTCCGTCCCCGGACGACGTGTCGGACGGGGCGTGGTTCCATCGGGATTGGTGCCCGGTCGCCGTGTCGGCTGCGGGTTGGCGCGGATTTCTTTGAGCTTCTTTTTCTGCTCGTCGGTGAGGATGCCTTCGAGTTTCTTCTGCAATTCCTCATTGGCCTCGCGGTACTTGGCCGCGCGGTCTGCATCGGGCACTTCGCGCAGTTTGCCAAAGATTTCCTGCTGCAGCGCACGCACCTTGGCTTGTTGATCTTCTGAAAGATTGAGCTGCGCCAACTCGCCGCGACCGCCGCCGAAGCCGCCGCCAAAACCCCCGCCACCGGGGCGCGTCGGCTGTTCCTTGTACTGCTTGAGTTGGTCGGCGCTCAATATGCCCGCCAGCTTCTCCTCGATGCCTTTGCGGATGGCCGCCATCTTTTCCTGGCGTTGCTCCTGGCTCAAATCGCGGTTCTGGAAGAGCTCGCGCATCGCCTCGCTCTGTCCATCAAACACCGCCTTCACCTTGGTCGTTTGCTCAGGCGTGAGCTTGAGTTGTTCGGCGATGGCCGCCGCGCGGTCGCGTACGCCTCCGGGCACGCCTTTGCCCGGTGCGCCCTTGGCGGGGTCGCTCTTGCCCTGCGGCGGGCGTTGAGGCCGGCCCTTGGGTTGTTCCTTGGGCTGATCCTGAGCCGCCGCCGGCAGCGCCAGTGCCAATCCTGCCGTCAACAAGAACTGTTTCATGGATGGGTTCATGGATGGGTTGTGGTTCGGGAATGCGATTAATTGCCGCCCGGTACCATAGTTTCGGCAAGACGCGCAATCTCAGGATTTGTTACCGACGGTCACCGGTCGGCGGGGTCACACCACCGCCACGCGGTTTTCCAGCACGCCGATGCCGCTCACATGGATGCGCACCACATCGCCGGCCGCCAGCGTAAAGGCGTCGCCGGGCACCACGCCCGTGCCGGTCAGCAGCACCGCGCCGTGGGGGAAATGCTGGCTGCGGCAGAGCCAGCCGGCCAGCTCTTCAAACCCGCGCTTGAGGCTGCCCACCCGCGTTTGCCCGCGGAACACACTGCGGCCGCGCCGCCGGATGTCCACGCCGATGGCCCAACGCCGCGCCGCCGGTTCATCCACCCCCAGCACAATGCAAGGGCCCATCGCGCAGGAGCGGCGGTACACTTTGGCCTGGGGCAGGTAGAGCAGGTTTTCGCCCTCGATGTCGCGGGAGCTCATGTCATTGCCGATGGTGAGCCCCGCCACCTTGCCGCGGGAGTTGATCACCAGCGCCAGTTCCGGCTCGGGCACGTTCCATTTTGCGTCGCGCCGGATGCCCACCTCGTCGCCCGGGCCGACGACTTTTTCGGGCAGCGACTTGAGGAACAGCTCCGGCCGGGGCGCGTCGTACACGCGGTCGTAAGCCGTCGCAGAAAACTCGCTCTCATCCATGCGCGCCTTGCGACTGCGCAGGTAGGTGACACCGGCGGCCCACACCTCCTGCCCTTCGACGGGCGCGAGAAGCCGCACGGCGCGCAGGGCGTGGCGCGGAAGCCGCTGCCGGGCCAGCGCCGCCAGCAGGCGCGGGGCGTCGGCGTTTTCCAGAAGCGGCGTGAGCCGGTCGATGCCCGCGCACGTCAAGTCCAGCACCGCGGCGCCCGAGAGAAGGCCCGGCCGCGCCGGCTGGTCGCGGAGCTGGAACCGGCAGAGCTTCACCCACGCGGCGCTCATGCGGAGTAGTCCAGATAGACCGACTTGACGCGGGTGTAAAAATCAATCGCGCTCGCGCCCTGTTCCTTGAACGAGTTGCTGCTGGAATGCTTGACGCCGCCAAAGGGCACCTGCAGCGCGAGCCCCGTGGACACCTGATTGATCTTCACCACGCCCGCCTCGATGCGGTCCACGTAGCGCATGGCCTGGGTGAGGTCGCGGGTGATGACGGACGCCGAGAGGCCGTACTCGATGCCATTGGCAATGGCGAGGGCCTCGTCGAAGCCGCCCGCCTCGATGACCGCCATCACCGGCCCAAACACTTCCTCTTGGGCAATGCGCGCGCCTGGCTTCACGCCCGTGAGCACCGCCGGGCTCATGAAGTGGCCGTGCTCAAGTCCGTCACCATCCAGGCGCTGGCCGCCCCAGACGAGCTCGGCACCTTCGTCGCGGGCTACCTTCACGTAATCCAGATTGCCCTTGAGTTCGGCCGCGTTCACCGCCGGGCCCATCGTGACGCCCGCGTGCAGGCCGTTGCCCACCTTGATGGCGCGCGCCTTCTCCACGAGCTTCTCGGTGAAGGCGGCGGCGATTTTCCGATCCACAATGGCGCGGCTGGTGGCGGTGCAAACTTGGCCGGTCTGGCCAAAGCCCGCGGCGGCGACCAAGCGCGCCGCAAGATCCAGATCGGCGTCGGCCAGCACGATGGTGGGATTCTTGCCGCCCATTTCCATCTGGGCGCGGGCCATGCGCGGTGCGAGCTGCTGGTAGATGGACTGGCCCACCGCGTGCGACCCCGTGAAGGACAGCGCCACGACATCCGGGTGGGTGGCCAGCGTGTCGCCCACCTCCTTGCCGCTTCCCACCACGACATTGAGCACGCCCTTGGGCAAGCCGGCCTCGGCAAAGGCGCGCGCCAGTTCCAGCGCCATCGCGGGTGCCTGACTGGCGGGCTTGAGGACGACCGTGTTGCCCGACACCAGCGCAGGCGCCAGCTTCCACGCGGGCAGCGCGATGGGGAAATTCCACGGCGTGATGAGCGCCACCACACCCAGCGGCTCGCGCTTGGTGAAGAGCATGTTGTTGGGAAGGTCGTGGGGCACCACCTGTCCGCCGATGGTGTAGCTTAAGCCCGCCATGAACCGGAAGATGTCCACGGTGCGGCCCACCTCCATGCCGGCCTCGGTCTTGGTCTTGCCTTCCTCGCGCGTGAGCAGCTCGGCCAGCTCCTCGCGCCGGGCGGCGATGTGGTTGGCGACGGCGCTGAGAATCCGCCCACGCGCCGGCGGCGTGGTGTCGCGCCATCCGGGAAACGCCGCCTTGGCCGCCTCGATGGCCGCGAGCGCGTCGGCGCGTCCTCCTCGGGCGTAGGCCGTGACGGCTTCGCGCGCGTCGGCGGGGTTGTGGTTCTGGAATTGGGCACCCGACTGCGCGGGGGCCCATTCGCCGTTGATGAAATTGCGGTATTCTTTCATGCGCGGGAAGCGGGCAGGAGTGTGCCCGAACGCCCGCGCACCGCAAAACAATTTCACGGCGCGGCCAGCGCGTCGGCCTTGGCGGCCAGAACAAAATCGGCCTCGCTCAGGCCGTTAATCTTGTGCGTCCACACCGTGACTCGCACCCGGCCCCACGCCACGAGCAGGTCGGGATGATGATTCACCGACTCGGCGAGCGCGCCCACGCGGTTGGCAAATGCCAGAGCGTCGGCAAAGTTTGCGAAGCGGAACTCCTTTTCCAGATGATGCTCATCCACCACCTGCCAGCCCGGCGGCAGCAGCGCGTGCAGTGCCGCCAGTTCGCGCCCCTTTAGTGGCGGCACCCTGCCACGGCAGGGCACACAGGCACGTTGATCGAGTGGGCAAGCGGAGTCCATCGCAGCGGGGTCGATGCACGCAGGATAGCGCCGCGGGGGCGCTTGTCCACCCTGCAGGGCTTTGACGCGGCACTAGCCCGCGCGTAGAATCTCCTTCGTGCGCTTTCCGCCGGAGAAGCACTGCGTGATCTACGACGATGCTTGCGGTCTTTGCATCGCGCAAATGCAGCTTCTGGCGCGGCTGGACTGGCGGCACGTCTTGAGGCTGGTGCCGGCGTCCAGCCCCGACTGCCACTGGCTTGTCCCGAATCTACCGCCTGCCCAGCTGATGGAGGCCATCCATTGCGTGACCACTCGCGGGCGCGTGTTGCGCGGTGCGCGGGCGCTGCGGTTTGTCGCGCTGCGTCTTCCCCTGTTGGTGCCCGCAGCAATCATGCTGTGGATGCCGGGCATGATTTGGATGGCCGAGAAGGGCTATGCGTGCTTTAGCGTACAGCGCTACCGCTTTAGCAGGGCGTTGGGCTGCCAGGACGCGTGCGTGCCGGTGCCGCCTGAAGCGCCCGCCCAGCCGCCGCGTGAATCCTAGCCGGTGGGGGCGGGCATTTTTGCGCTTGTCAATTGCCGCGCATGGGCTAATTTCTCAGCCCATTTTTATGAAGACGGACTCGCACCCCAAGGAATATCGCCCCGTGGTGTTTCGCGACACCAGCAACAGTGAGGCTTTTCTGACGCGCTCCTGTGTCGCCACGAAGGAAACTACCACGTGGGAGGACGGCAAGGTGTACCCGCTGCACCTCATGGGCATCAGCAGCACCTCGCACCCATTCTTCACCGGCCACCAGAAGTTTGTGGACACGGCCGGCCGGGTGGACCGCTATCAGCAGCGTCTGGCCAAGACGCAGGCGATGCAGGCCACCCGCGCCACCGTCAAGCCCAAGCGCAAGTAGCGCCGTTGACTTGTTCCGCCCGCGGGCCTGCGCGCCAGCGGGCGGTTTCGTTTTTCAATGATGGATCTGCGTCCGCACATCGAAAAAGTCGCCGCGCGGCTGGCGCATGCCGAGGCGCAATTGGGCGATCCGTCTGTGTTCGAGAACAACCGCCGCGCACAGGAAATCGCGCGCGAGTACGCCCGCCTCAAGGGCCTGGCGGCGCGGGGCGAGGCCTACCTGCGTGCCCAGAGGGATCTGGAGGAGAACCGCGAACTGGCCGCGGGTGCCGACAAGGAACTCGGCGCCATGGCCCGCGACGAGGTGGCGCGCCTGGAGGGGCAGATGCCCGCACTGGAAAAGGACGTGCAGCTGGCACTGGTGCCGCCCGATCCGGCGGATTCGCGCAACACCATCATCGAGATTCGCGCGGGCGCCGGGGGCGAGGAAGCCTCGCTTTTTGCCGCCGAGCTCTACCGCATGTACCAGCACTATGCCCGCGCCCGCGGCTGGACATCCGAGACCATGAACTCCAGCCCTTCGGAACGGGGAGGGTTCAGGGAGGTCATCTTTGGCGTGGCGGGCGAGGACGTTTACAAGCGCCTCAAGTTTGAGAGCGGCGTCCACCGTGTCCAGCGCGTGCCTGCCACGGAAGCCTCCGGGCGCGTCCACACCAGCACCGTCACCGTCGCCGTCCTTCCCGAGGCGGAGGAGGTGGAAGTGGAGATCAAGCCCGAGGAATTGGAGGTGTCCGTCTGCCGCGCCAGCGGCCCGGGCGGACAGGGTGTCAACACCACCGACAGCGCCGTCCAGATTCTCCACAAGCCCAGCGGGCTCATCGTGCGATGCGCCGATGAGCGCAGCCAGCAGAAGAACCGCATCAAGGCCATGAAGGTGCTGCGCTCGCGCCTGCTGGATCAGCGCGTGGCGGAGGAACACGCCAAGTACGACGCCGAGCGCAAGGCGCAGGTGGGCACCGGCGAGCGCAATGAGCGCATCCGCACCTACAATTTTCCCCAGAACCGCGTCACCGACCATCGCATCGAGGTGACGCAGCATAACCTGCCGAAGTTCTTGGAGGGCGAGATTGACGGGCTGCTCGATCCGCTGATCGCCAACGACTTGGAATCCAAGCTGTCGGCCCTCAAGCTGTGAGCGGCCCGCGCGCCCTCATCTTCGACTGCGACGGCACGCTGGCCGACTCCATGCCGCTGCACTGGCGCGCATGGGACACCGTCTGCCGGCGTCACGGCATCTGCTTTCCTGAAGAGCGTTTCTATGCGCTGGGCGGCGTGCCCTCGCGGCAAATCCTGGCGATGCTCAAGGCCGAGCAGCGGCTGGATTTTGATCCTCTGCAAGTCTCGCAGGAGAAGGAGGAGGCATACCTTCCCCTCATGGCGCAACTGCGGCCGGTGGAGGCCGTCGCGGCCATCGCGCGCGCCCACCGGGGCGTGCTGCCCATGGGCGTGGCCACGGGTGGACAAAGCCGGGTCATCGGAAAAATCCTGCGCCACTTGGAAATGGCCGACTGGTTTGGCGCCGTCGTCACGAGCGAAGATGTGGTGAACCAGAAACCCGCACCCGACATCTTTTTGGAGGCGGCACGCCGCTTGGGCGTGGCGCCCGGGCATTGCCGCGCCTATGAGGACACCGACTTGGGCATGGCGGCCATTCGCGCCGCAGGGATGGAGGCGGTGGACGTGCGCAGCCTTTGAGTGGCCGCGTGCGCCCCTCACCAAGACGCAGTCACCAAGCTGTGATGCGGCGCAATTCGCGCACCCGCCGAACGATGTCGGTTCGTGAGATCCCCGCCAGCTTGCGAAGGCCAAAGCCCTCGCAACAGATGCTGGCGGCGGCACTGCCGTGCAGGATCGCCGCTCGCAGCGACTTCTCCGGAACACCGCCGCGGCTGGCCACGTAGCCCATCAAGGCGCCCGCAAAACTGTCGCCCGCACCGGTGGGATCCACGAGGCGCCCCACTGGGAACGCCGGCGCAAGGAACAAACCCGACGGCCCTGAAAGAATCGCGCCGTGTTCCCCCTTCTTGACGATGACAAAGCGGGGCCCAAATCGGTGCAGCCGGCCCAGTGCGGCGATGAGGTTGTCCTCGCCGGCAAGCTGGCGGGCCTCACCCTCGTTGAGCACCAGCGCGTCCACGCGCCGCAAGAGCTTGCGCAACGCGGGCATCGCGATGTTCAGCCACAGGTCCATCGTGTCGGCCATCACAAAGCGCGGGTGTTGCATCTGGTCGAGCACGCGCAGTTGAATCTCAGGCGCGATGTTGGCCAGCAGTACGTAGGGCAGGCGACGGTGGGCAGGCGGCAATTCCGGTGAGAAATGTTCCAGCACCCCCAACTCGGTGTGGAGCGTGCGGCGCTCGTTCATGTTCGCCCCGTACTCGCCAGACCAGTGAAACGTCGGGCCCGGCGCGCGATTGAGGGCCGCGAGGTCAATCCCGTGCCGGCGATAAAGGCGCAGGTATCGCGCCGGAAAATCCTGGCCAACGACGCCCACCAGGTGCACGCGCGTGAACGGGCTGGCGGCCACGGCCGCAAAGCTTCCCGAGCCGCCCAAAAGGCGGGGTTGTTCCGCTCGGGGCGTCTTGATGGAATCGAGCGCCGTGGTGCCTACAATGAGCAAACTCATGGGATGAACCGCCTTGTCAGGCCGCGCAAGCTAGCCGGTCGCGGAATTGACGGCAAGCGCCGGCGATGTCCGGCGCGTTGAGGAGGGCGGAGACCACCGCGACGCGACGTGCGCCCGCGGCGAGCACACGGTCCAGGTTTTCCAGCGTGATGCCGCCAATGGCGAACCACGGAACACGGATATTCTCGGCCGCCCAGCGAACGTACTCGAGCGTCACAGGGGCCCTTCCTGGCTTGGTGGGCGTGGCGAACACCGGGCCGACGGCGAGGTAATCGGCCCCTGTGGCCAAGGCCCGGCCGGCCTGTTCGGGCGAATGTGTGGAGAGGCCGATCGCAAGCGGCGAGTCCCCGCGCAGCTTCCCAATGTGTCGATGGCCGGCGTCAAAGAAATCCTCCTGTCCCAGATGGCAAAGCTCCGCGCCGGTTTGCCGCGCAATGTCGGGATGGTCATTGATCACCAAGCCGACACCGGCGCGCCGCGTGAGGGGAGCCAGGGCGAGTGCGGTGGCAAGGATGGCCTCGCGCGGCCAATCCTTGGCTCGTAGCTGAATGAGGTCGGCGCCGCCCTCGCAGAGGGCGCGGCAGACATCGACGGGAGACCGCCCGCGCAAGTAAGCCGCGTCCACGAAGGCGTAGAGCCGGCACTCGGCGATGGGCTTCATGGAGCGGGGCGAAGCTTCAGGCGTCCTGTTCGATGCGCTCGCGCCGGCTGCCCTCGAGCAGTTGCCCAACATAGCTCGTGTTGTAGACACCGCGCCGGAAGTTGGGATCGCGCATGATTGTCCCCAAGAATGGGATGGTGGTTTTGACACCCGTGATCATAAATTCAGCAAGAGCCCGCTGCATCAGCGTGAGGGCTTCGCGGCGATCGCGCCCGCGGGTGATGAGCTTGCCACTCATCGAGTCGTAGTGCGGCGGGATCGAGTAGCCGCCGTAGGCATGCGTGTCCACGCGCACGCCGCGCCCGCCCGGAGCGTAAAACATTTCGATGCGGCCGGGAGAGGGCGCAAATCCGTTGTAAGGATCCTCCGCGTTGATGCGACATTCGATGGCGTGACCCTGCAGGGTCACGTCGCCCTGGCTGATGCGCAGGGGCTCGCCCAGCGCAATCAGGATCTGCTGCTTGACCAGATCCACGCCCGTGACCTCCTCGGTGATCGGATGCTCCACCTGGATGCGCTTGTTGACCTCGAGAAAATAAAAGTTGCCCTTGTCGTCCACGACAAACTCAACCGTGCCCGCGTTGACGTATTTAGCATGCTCGGCAATGCGGATGGCGGCCTTGCCCATCTTCTTGCGCAGATCCTTGTGGGTCTCGAAGAGGGGCGAGGGCGTTTCCTCGATCAACTTCTGGTTGCGCCGCTGGACGGAGCAGTCGCGCTCGCCCAGGTGGATGATGTTGCCGCGGCTGTCGCCCAGACTCTGAAACTCGATGTGGCGGGGGTGCTCGATGTATTTCTCGATATAGACGGCGCTGTTGCCAAACGCCTTCTCGGCCTCGGTGCGCGCAGTGTGAAATCCTTTGATGAGCGCCCCGTCATTGTGGGCCACGCGCATGCCACGCCCGCCGCCGCCCGCCACGGCCGTGATGATCACCGGATAGCCGATGCGACCGGCGACGTCGCGCGCGGCCTGCTCGCTCTCCACCAGTCCCTCGGAGCCCGGCGCCACCGGGACGTCCGCGCGCTTGGCCAGCTCGCGGCTGGTCTGCTTGTCGCCCAGCAGATTCATGGCCTTGGGGCTGGGACCGATGAAGCGGATTTTGCAGCTCTCGCAGATGTCGGCGAAGTGGGCGTTCTCCGAAAGGAAACCGTAGCCGGGATGGATGGCGTCCACGTCGGCGATCTCGGCGGCGCTGATGATGCGGTCGATGCGCAGGTAGCTCTCAGAGCTGGCGGGCTTGCCGATGCAGTAGGCCTCGTCGGCCACCTGCACGTGCATGGAATTGGCGTCGGCCTCGGAATACACCGCCACGGTGCGGATGTTCAGCTCGCGGCAGGCGCGGATGATGCGCACGGCAATCTCCCCGCGGTTGGCGACCAGGATTTTCTCAAACATGCCGGAGCCTTGGGGTGGACGGAGGTGCGGCGCGGGAGGCTAGTTGGGCTGGACGCGGAACAGGGGCTGGCCGTATTCGACCGGCTTGGCGTCGGCCACCAGAACCTCGGTGATCACGCCCCGCGTCTCCGCCTTGATTTCATTCATCACCTTCATGGCCTCGATGATGCAGACCACCGTTTCCGACTCCACCTGGGTCCCCACATCTGCAAAAATCGGGGCGTCGGGCGATGGGCGGCGATAGAAGGTGCCAATCATTGGCGACTTGATTTCGGCGCCCACTGCATGGAGGGACGGTGATTCGGCCCGCGGCATCGATGGGCCGGGTGCAGGTGCTGCCGCCACGACGCGAGGCTGGATCCATTGGGCCGGTTCCGGCGAGTACTCCGCCTTCGCTTGGGCCGCTCCGTCGCGTTTCAGGCGGACTTTGAAATCGCCCTGCTCCATCTCAAACTCCGAGACGGAATTCTTCTTCATCAAGTCGAGGATAGCCTTGATGTCCTTTAAGTCCATGGGGAGAAGGGGCTGCGAGATGCCTCCTCGGCGCAAAAGTGCTCCCGGGGCATGGCTAAAGTTCCTGCGAATGGGAAGTGAAACTCAGTTCTCACGGCGGCCAGCAAGCGGGAGGGTGGTGGGGAGCGGCTGAACCGTCAAGGAAAGATTATAGGCAAGGGACCGGCACCTAGGGCTGCCTGTCTGGGCCGCGCAAACAAGTCACCCGTTCCGTGACGTTATCGATATTGCAGCGGCCAATCCAAGCGAATACGATGCGTTTCCAAAGCCGCAAATCTGGCCTTTGCATACTGGAGCGATAATCGAGTTGTGCCTGAATTCCTCCCGAGCGTGGATATTGGAAAGGTGGATCTCCACCGCGGGCACCGGACTGGCTGCCAGTGCGTCGCGCAGCGCCACGCTGGTGTGGGTGTACCCTGCGGCGTTGATGACAAGCGCGTCGAAAGACCCGGCGGCCTGTTGAACCCACGTCACCAGCTGGCCTTCGTCGTTCGTTTGGCGGAACTCAATTTCGGCGCCATCGGCAGCGGCGCGTTGCCTTACTTGTGCCTCGATGTCCGCTAAGGTCGTCGTGCCGTAGATTTCCGGCTGCCGTTTCCCCAGCAGATTGAGGTTTGGCCCATTGAGAAAAAGCACCTTCATTGGCGCGGCAAGCTATCGGTTTTGAAATCCGGTGTCGAGGCCAAGGCCCAGCTAGAGCCGCAGTTGCAACAGGCCCACCTCCAGCGTGAGCAGCTCGTTGACGTTGGTGAAGAGCATGCGGTGAGTGCGTTCGACCACTTGCAGGTTTGCGGCCGCTTCCAGTTGCGAGAGGCGGCCGGCCGCCGCATGGGCAGCCAAAGCAAATTCTGGCAGGGTGCAGGTGTCGGCAGGCTGCCCCAATTTGAATGCCCAGATATCGCGCAGCCACGCTTGTAACGCCTGAAGCAATCGCGCACGACGCAGGCTGTACTCCGCCTCGACGGCAGCCTTGGCCTCATTTTCCCATTGTTCAGCCAAATCAGGAGGGAGATCTTCGTACTGTTCCATGCGTGACGAGGCGGCGACTTCCGCCTCCACGGCTTCGCGTGTTTGGGCCAAATGTTCAACCAACGAGCCCAGCAATCGATAACGCGCTGGCAAATCGACAGACCCAGCCACGGCTTGCTCGGCGAACCTTCCAAGCCAGGCGCGTTCGGCTTCATGCAGGACTAACCCGCTGGCGCCGCACGTCCAGCGAAGGCAGCGCGAGCGGATGGTTTCCAGCAATTGCTCCGGTTGAGCCGTCAGCAGCAGGTAGAGCGTTCGTGGCGGAGGCTCCTCGAGGGACTTCAGGAACGCATTGGCCGCCTCGCGAGTGAGCCGCTCTGCCGCGACGAGCACGGCGATTTTCCAAGGTCCTTCGGTGGGTTTGGAGTAAACTAGGTCGTGCAGAACGCGAGGCGGGCTCTCGTGTCGCCGGACAAGCTGGCCGATGCGGATCTGCCGCAGCTTGCGTTCGGGGCGCAGCACCATCACGTCGGGGTGATTGCCAAGAGCAATCCGCCGGCAGGCCGCACACTGGCCGCAACCGTCTAAGCCCGCGCCGTTGCCGGCTCGTGCCGGCGGCGCCGTGCAATTGAGCGTCTTGGCCCAGGTCAATGCCAGCCGCTCCAATGACGACGTCTCCTCTCCCGTCAACAGGTAGGCATGGGCCATCCGGTCCTGTTCGATGCTGCGCCGCAGCAGCCGCGCCAGCGGCGCTTGTTCTGGAAAATCTGCCCAGCCCACGCCGAACCAATAGCTGCACAAGCTTGCGTCCGTCGAGTCTCAACCCGGGAAAAAATACGAAGCAAGTGGGCCGGAGTTTTTGTCCAACAGGGGAATTCATCTTTGACTACAGGGCCCCATTGCGCTATTAACAAAATCAGGAGCCGACCTGTGCCCCATCCGACGCCATCGGAAGTGAAGAGGCGATGCGCTGCTGCATTGATGCTTGCGGTGTTGTTGATGGGGTGTGCACCCGAGGTCGAGCCGGAGAATGCCGGGCCCCGTTCGGCCCCGGCGCGTCAGGCACAGGCGCCAGTCAATTCACCAGAAGTCATCGGCGAAGTAAATCTGCCCCTCGCGCCCGAGCCGGTGAAGCCGCATGTGGAGCTGACACCGCTGGCGGCGGCCGTCCCTCCGGTGGCACCGGTTCCGGTGAAACCGCCCGTGGAGATTACTCCCGGCGTGGTCGTCAATCTCCCGCCACGCGCGGGCAGCGGCGCTGCCGACGACGAACAGAAGCTCGTTATTCGCCTGCTCATCAGCGACAACCCGACGGACAATCTGGAGGCGCTGAATGGCGCGCTTGTCCGCTGGGTGGCGACCAAGGACGAGCTGCCCGAGCGCATCGACCAACTGGTGATGGAGTCGTTTCTTCCCATGCTGCCGATGGATCCCTTGGGGCGCATGTTTGCCATCGACCGCGCGGCCAAGCGCATCGTCCTTGTTCGGAAGTAGGCTACTTGGCCGCAGGCAGCGATCCCAAGTAGGCCATCAGATCCCGCAGTTCGCGCCTCGTGATGGCCAGATGCAGCCCGGCGGGCATGCTGGAGAGTCCCTGTTTGCGCGTCAGGATGTCCGCCTTCTTCACTTTCACCAGTCCGTCCTCGGCTGAGAGCAGCACCAGCTCTGCGCCCGTTTCCGACTTCACGATGCCCGCGTGGTTGCCGCCGGATTTGGTGGTGATCAAGACTGTCTCAAAGCCGCGCGTGATTTTCGCGTTGGGATTGACGACCGACTCGAGCAGTTCGGCGCGAGGGCGTGCGGCCAGTCCATCCAGTGTGGGCCCCACATCGCCTCCTTCACCGCCCGCACGATGGCAGCGGGCGCAGTTGAGAGTCTGGTTCTCAAAAAACAAGCGGCGCCCGGCGGCGGGGTTGCCGCCCGCCTGCACCTCGCCAAATGCCGCCGGATCCGAAGGCGACTTCGCCGCGTCGGGGCGGCTTTCTGCAAACTTCTTCAGCCGATCCTGCACGGCCGTGTCCTTGCGGCGCGCGGCGGCCTCCAGCAGTTCAAGCTGCACCTCTGCCTGCCCCTTGCCCGCCAGCATTTGATCCATCCACTGCCCCAGCAGCCGGTCGGCCGCGGGGTCATTGAGCTCGCCCAGTGCCTGCAGCGCGGCCTGTCGTTCTTCCACGGAACCCTTTTGCAATGCCGTTTCGAGGCGTGCAACGGCCTTTTCGGGTTGGACTTTGGCCGCCAGACGCGTGGCCGCGCCGCGCAGTGTTGCGTCGGTGGAGCGCGAGGCGTGCTCCACGGCCGGCGCCAATTGCACCGCATCCCATTTGCCAAGAAGGGTGAGCGCGCTGGCGCGCAAGCTGGCCTTTGCCTTGGCGTCGACAACCAGTGCCAGCAGCGCCGGCGCCGCGCTCTTCAGGTCGAGACGGTCGGCGGCCGTGATGGCCTCGGCGCGCGCTTCGTCGGGAGCTTGCGCCAGCACTGACCTTAGCACGGGTTCGAGCGCGGCACGGGCGGCCATGCCGTCACGGTCGGGAATGGGGCGCCACAAGCCGGAGACTTTGTCGCGGCCGGAAGGATGGGCCCATTCTCCCAGCAGGGAGAGCGCCTCGGCGCGGGCAAGTTTGTCCGCGCGGGGGTCGGCAGCCACGGTCGCCAGCGTTGGCGCAGCGCCGATGCGATAGTTGGCGGCCAGCGCCCGGCGCATCACCGGCTTGGAGAGGTTGGTCTGCGTTGCCATCGTGGCAAGCGCAGCCACGGCGCCGGGAATGAGGTCATCGGCAATGGCGCGCGCGGCCTCGGTGACGATGGCGGCGTCGGGGTCTTTGAGGAAGTTTGCGACCGCGCCATCGCCCAACCGCCGCAAGGCCAGCAGTGCCGCCAGCCGCACGTGGCGCGGTGCGTGCCCTGACAGGCCGGCCAAAGACGAAGCTTGGGCGGCTCCAGCCAAGGCCATGACGCCGGCGTGACGCACGACCGGGTCACGATCGGCGTTGCGTTCGAGCATTTCCAGAATGGGAGCGGTGGATCCGGGCCCAAGTTTGCCAATGCCGATGGCGGCGAAAGCCTGCACACGCGCGCTGGCATCGGCTGTGGCGGCAAGAAGCGCAGGCCGCGCGGCCACGTGGCGGCCATCGCCAAGCACCTTGGCGGCCTGGGCGCGCACTTCGTCATCAGCATCCTTGAGGAACGGAAGCAGCCGGGAGTGGACGGCGGGCTGACGGCGGCTCAACTGGCCCAATCCCCACAGAGCGTGCAGTCGCGCCAAACGCGGGGCTTGGGTGTCACTGGCCACCTTGTCCAAGTGCCCAGCTGATTCGTCCGTGCCCTTCAGCGCGCGCGCCGCCAGCTCAAATTGGGCGTCCATCCTCACGCGCTGGTCGGCATGGCCCAGCAGCCGGGCCAGTTCGGCGGTGGGGGTGGCTTCAAATCCAGCGGCCAGCAGGCGCTGGGTTTGGGCCTGCGCGGCGTCGGCCCCGGGCTGGGCGGCCGTGTTGACGACGCGGTAGAGCCGCCCCTTGTTGGGCATTCCCCAGCCGTCCACCCAATCGCTTAAGTACAGGTGCCCGTCGGGGCCAAACTCGGCATCGGTGGCCAGCACTTTCCAGATGAGCTGGCCGGTGTGCTCGACCTTGAAACTCGCACCCTGGCTGGCCATGCGGATGGTGTGGATGCCGCTGCCGCCGGGCGATCCGCGGAAGTCGCACATGAAGAAGCTGCCGGTGAAGGCGCCGCCCAGGCCCGTGCCGGGATGGTAGGTCAGCCCCGAAGGGCCGCTGCCGATGTTGGCCAGGGGCGCCAGACGATGGGCGGCCGCGCCGTCAGGAAAGCACATGCGCTCGTCGAGCCACGGACCGCGCCGGCGCGTCCACGGTTTCTCCTCGATGAACTGCCAGCCGATGCGCCAGCCCGAATCACCGCCCTCGACGGCGTACACCCAGCGCGCCGGATCGCCGCCGTCAGAATTGTTGTCCCCGGTGAAAAGATTGCCCAACGAATCAAACGCCAGCTCCTGCGGATTGCGCAGGCCGGTGTGGAAGAGTTCCAGCCCGGTGCCGTCAGGGTTGCAGCGGTAGATGGCGCCGGTTTCGGGAGTGTGCAGGCGGCGGCCCTCCTTGGTCATCACTGACGCAGCACGGTCGCCGATGCTAAAATAGAGCCGGCCGTCGGGCCCCATGCGCAGCCCGTGCAGATCATGGCCCAGGAATCCCACGCGCACGCCAAACCCTTGGGCGAGCGACTCGCGCGTTTCGGCGACGCCATCGCCGTCCTTGTCGCGCAGCGACCAGAGGTGGGGGATGTTGGTGAGCCAAACCTGCCCGCGCCGGGCCAGCACACCGGCCGCCAGCCCGTCCACGTCGCCGTTGAACCCTTCGGCAAACACCGTGGCGTGGTCGGCACGGCCGTCTCCGTCGCGATCCACCACCATCCGCACGCGGTCGCTGTGCGCGTTGAGGCCCTTCACCTGATGCCGTTTGTAGAGGGCGCGCAGGTCGTCCACGCTCTGCGAGGCCAGCTCCTCATCCAGCCAGTTCATGTGGCCGCGGATGTCGGTGATGCCGCGATGCAGGCGGTGGGTTTCCACGACAAAGAACCGTCCGCGCTCGTCGATGTGAAAGGCGACGGGATTGGCCAGGTGCGGTTCGGCGGCGAAGAGTTCCACACGAAACTCCGGCGCGAGCTGGAATCCCTTCATCGCCAGCTCGGCCTCGCGTCGGGCGGCGGAAGCCTGCGGGGCATCGGCACCACGCAGAGACGCGGGATTTCCAATGAGGGCCAAAGCCCCCGCGATGCAAAGCGCGGCGGATCGTGCGTGGTGGGCGATTCTCGTCATGTCGGCGGGCAGGCTAAGGGGTGCGCTGGGGTGCGGAAAGCGAGAAATCCAGAAAGGCCCTCGCAGGGCGCGCGGCGTTTTTCGCTGTCCGCAAAATGCGGGCGCGTGCTAGGAATAAGGGCATGCGATGGGGCCGGTGGAAAGCAAGTTGCCGCGCGATTTGCGCGAGCGGCGTGTGGGTCGCCACGGTGGTGGTGGCGGCTGCTGCGGCCCGCGGCGGGTTTTCGCCAGAGGATCGCGCGTGGTGGGCCTTCCAGCCCGTCAAGAAGCTGGCGCCGCCAAAGGTGCAGCACGCCGACTGGCCGCGCAACGACATCGACCGGTTCGTGCTGGCGCGGATCGAGCAGGCGGGGATGAAGCCCGCGTCGGAAGCGCCGCGCCGAACCCTTGTGCGCCGCGTGTACTTCGACCTCATCGGGCTGCCGCCCACGCCCGAAGAGGTGGAGGACTTCGTCGCCGACTCCTCGCCGGACGCCTATGAGAAACTGGTGGACCGCCTGCTGGCCAGTCCGCGCTTTGGCGAGCGGTGGGCGCGGCCGTGGCTGGATCTGGTGCGCTTTGCCGAGAGCGACGGCTTCAAGGCCGATGATTTCCGGCCGCATGCCTGGCGCTACCGCGACTATGTCGTGAAGTCGTTCAACGACGACAAGCCCTACGACCGGTTCGTGCAGGAGCAGCTCGCGGGCGACGAGCTTTTCCCCGGCCAGCCCGATGCGCTGGCGGGCACGGCCTACTTTCGCAACGGCATCTACGAGTACAACAACCGCGACGTGCGCGGGCAGTGGCAGCGCATCCTGGAGGACATCACCGACACGACGGCCGACGCGTTTCTGGGCATGGGACTGCAGTGCGCCCGCTGCCACGACCACAAGTTCGACCCCATCCTGCAGCGCGACTACTACCGGTTTCAGGCATTCTTCGCGCCGCTGCTGCCGCGTGACGACCTCACGCTGGCCACGCCCGCCGAGCGCGCCGGGCACGACGCCAAATTAAAACAGTGGGAGACGGCCACCGCGGACATCCGCTCCGAGATCGAAAAGCTTCTTGCGTCGGTGAAGCGCGACACCGAAAGGGGCGCGGCCGAGAAGTTCATCGAGGAAGTGCGCGTGATGATTGACAAGCCCGTGGGCCGTCGGACGCCCTACGAGCATCAAATCGCCGAGCTGGCGTACCGGCAGGTGCTCTACGACGTCGAGCGGCTGGACTCAAAACTCAAGGGGGACACCAAGGATCGCGTGCTGGCACTGCGCAAGCAACTCGCGGGGTTTGACGCGCTCAAGCCCGCGCCACTGCCCGCACTCGTCGCCGCCACCGATGTGGGTGCGGTCGCGCCGGCCGTGTTCATCCCGCGCAAGGAGTCGCTCGGCGACATCGCGCCGGGCTTTCCCTCGGTGCTTGAGGAGGGGCCCGCAGTGGTGGAGGGGCGCGCCCAGTCCACCGGCCGCCGCGCGGCGCTGGCCCGTTGGCTGACGGCCCCGGCCAACCCGCTCACGGCTCGCGTGATGGTCAACCGCCTTTGGCAGGGCCATTTTGGGCGCGGACTGGCGGCCAACGCCAGCGACTTCGGCAGGCTCGGCGAGGCGCCCTCGCATCCCGAATTGCTCGACTGGCTCGCGGCCACTTTTGTCGAGGGAGGCTGGAGCCTCAAGAAAATGCACCGGCTCATGGTGACCAGCGCCGCCTACCGGCAGGATGCACGCGCGGGCGTGGATGCAGCGGCTGCAACGAAGGATCCGGAGAACCGCCTGCTGGGGCGGGGGAGCGTCCGCCGGCTCGAAGCCGAGCAGATTCGCGACGCGCTGCTGGCGGCCACGGGCCAGCTCAAGCTCGACGCCGGGGGGGCGAGCACGGATTTTCTAACGCCGCGGCGCAGCATTTACACCAGGGTGTTGCGCAACGCGTGCGACCCCATCCTCGACGTGTTCGACTTGGCCGAGTCGTTCCAAAGCGTCGCGCAGCGTCACACCACCACCACGCCCACGCAGGCGATGCTGCTTTTTAACAGCCAGATGATGCTGCGGCATGCGCGCGCCTTCGCCACCCGGCTGGAGCTGGAGTTTCCCAGCGGCGACGAGGAAATGACGGGCGCGGCGTATCGCTATGCGTTTGGGCGCGCGCCCAGTGAGGCTGAAAGGCTCGGGGCGAGGCGGTTCATGGAGGGGCAGTTGCGGCTGCGGCAGTCTGAGGGCGGCGCGCCCGCCAAGCCCTTCGCCACGGCGAAAATGCCCTACCGCGACGGGGTGGCGGCCGTGGTGGCCCCGGAGATGGGTGCAGACGCGCTGGCCGTGCCCGACAGCGCGACGCTGCCCAAGGGCGACTTCACCATCGAGGCGGCCATCCTCGTGCGTTCGGTGGACGCAGGCGGCATGGTGCGCACGATCGCCGCCAAGTGGTCGGGCGACACCCGAAAGCCCGGCTGGGGTTTCGCGGTGACCGGGCGCGGATCCCGCCGCAAGCCGCAGACGCTGGTGATGCAGATCATCGGAACCAAGCGGGACGGCAGCTTTGGCGAAGAGGCCATCTTCTCCGACCAGACGCTGGAGTTGGGCCGGCCCTATTACGTGGCGGCGGTCGTGAAGCTGGCCACGGACAAGGCGCCGGGCGAGATCACCTTCCACGCAAAAGACCTGGCGAATGACGACGAGCCGGCGTCCATCGCCAGGGTGCCCCATCAAATCACCGGGGGGTTCGCCAACGCGCTTGCACTCAACCTCGGAGGCCGGCCTGCCAAGGGCGGCGCGTTCGACGGGATGCTCGACGACGTGCGCCTCTCAGCCGCCGCGCTCAAGCAGGGCGAGTTGCTGTCTGCAGGTGATGCTGCCAACGAGAAGACGGCCGGCTACTGGCAGTTTGAACCCAAGCCCGGCGCGTTTCATGACGCCAGCACCAGCCGCAACGACATCCAGCCCCCGGCCACGGGGGCAAGGGCGTCGGCACTGGCGCGCGCCTCGGCGCTGGCCGATTTCTGCCACGCGCTGCTCAACGCCAACGAGTTCATCTACATCGACTAAAGCCCATGGCGAAGTTTGGCTGCAATCGGGTGGAATGGGCGGTGACGCGGCGCGATTTTATCGAACGCGCCGGCGCGGGCTTTGGTGCTCTGGCGCTCTCGGGCCTGATGGAAGCCGAGGGCGCTGCCGCTCCGGCTGGCGGTGGCGCGATTCATCCCTTGGCAGAGAAGCCGCCTCATTTTGCGCCACGCGCCAAGAGTGTCATTTTCCTCTTCATGGAAGGCGGGCCCAGCCATCTGGACACGTTTGACCCCAAGCCCGGACTCAAGCAGCACGCCGGCAAGCCGCTGCCGACCAGCTTCACCCAGGGGCTCATCACCGCGATGGGCGAGTATGGCGCCCCGGTGTTTCCCGACCGTCGCGAATGGAAGCAATACGGGCAGGGAGGGCTCTGGATTTCCGACTGGTGCCGGCACGTGGCCGAATGCGCCGACGACCTGGCGGTGATTCGCTCGTGCTGGGCCAATGGCATCGTGCATTCCAATGGCGTGTGCCAGATGAACACCGGCAGCATTCTGGCCGGCCGGCCGTCGCTGGGCGCGTGGGCCAGTTACGGACTGGGCACAGCCAATCAAAACCTGCCGGCGTTTGTGGTGATGCAGGACAACCAAGGCACGGTGGTGAACGGCCCGCGCAACTGGGGTGCGGGGTTCATGCCCGCCGTGTATCAGGGCACGCGGCTGCTGCCCGGCGCCGAACCCATCGCCCACCTGCACACGCCCGAGGGCGTCAGCGAGAGCCAGCAGCGGGGCAAGCTGGATTTCCTGCGCGGGCTCAACCGCAACCATGCCGCCTCGCGCACACAGCAGACGGAGCTCGACGCGCGCATTGCCGCCTACGAGCTGGCGTTTCGCATGCAGGCGGAGTCGCCCGAGGCGGTGGAGTTGTCCCGGGAAACAAACGCCACCCGGCGTCTGTACGGGATGGAGGACAAGGACTGCGCGACTTTTGGCCGCATGTGCCTTATGGCGCGGCGGCTGGTGGAGCGCGGCGTGCGCTTTGTGCAGCTTTACAGCGGCGCGGGCAGCAAGTGGGACGCCCACGCGAACATCGAGCAAAACCATGGCGACCGGTTTCGCGAGACGGACAAGCCCATCGCTGGGCTTCTGAAAGACCTGAAGGCGCGTGGGCTGCTGGACGAAACGCTGGTGGTGTGGGGCGGCGAATTTGGCCGGACGCCGATGAGCGAAAAGGGCAACGGCCGCGACCACAACCCCACGGGTTTCACCATGTGGATGGCCGGCGGGGGCGTGAAGGGCGGCCAGACCCACGGCGCGACGGACGACTTTGGCTTGCACGCGCTCAAAGACCGGCTGCACGTGCATGACCTCCACGCGACCATCCTGTGGCTGCTGGGCCTTAAGAATCTCGGCCTCACGTATTCTTACAAAGGCCGGCCGGAGAATCCCACGCTGAACGAGGGTGCCCCCTTCCAAGCCATCGCCCGATGAGCACGGGAAGGAGGGAGCGGATAGCACCGCCTCCCCCGCAGAGAATCTGCTTGCGTCGCAGGGCCGATTCGGACACCTTCCCCACCAAGCTGGAGTAGTCAAGCGGCGGCGCTGCCCATTCGTATAGCGGGCAACATCAAGCTCATAAAGAGGTCTCCGTTCAGGCGCCCAGTTGGATTAGTGAAGTTATGGGAAAGAAACTGTTCGTTGGCGGTCTGTCAAGAGACGTGACCGAGGATGAGATGGGTGAGTTGTTCGGCCAGTGTGGCTCGGTCACAGACAAGGTCATCATCTTCGACAAGTTCACAAATGAATCCCGCGGATTCGGATTTGTGACCATGTCGTCGGATGAGGAAGCACAGTCAGCTGTTTCCAAGCTGCATGATCAGGAATACAAGGGCCGTCGCCTTACCGTGAATGAAGCGCGTCCCAAGGAAGCCCGTCCCGGTGGCGGCTTTGGTGGTGGCGGCGGCGGCGGTGGCCGTGGCGGCTATGGTGGCCGTGGCGGCGGCGGTGGCCGTGGCGGCTATGGTGGCGGCGGCGGTGGCCGTGGCGGCGGTGGCGGCGGTGGCGGCTACGGTGGCCGTGGCGGTGGCGGCGAATACAGCCGCGACTAGTTCGTATCCAACTCCAACCCCCCGAACCTCGGGCGGGACACTCCAGCGGGCCAATGGCCCGCTTTTTTTATGGCTTGGGAAGCAGTCGCACCCGGAGGCTTCCGGGTTTTAGCTCGTCCTGACGGAGACTGTCGGAGAGCGAAGGCACCGCTGCCAGAGTCAGCGGAGCCGCGGCGGGTTCGGTGCGCGGCGCCAATGCCGCCCGCAGGGCGCCTTCCACCAGCTGCGCGCAATGAATCTTCATGGGAGGCAGCGGCCCCAAGGCGCCGGACAATTCCTCGGTACGCAGCGCAAGGGCCTCCGTAGCCGTTTTGCCGCGGATGAGCTCGGTTGCCATGCTCGCCACGGCGATCGCCGTCTCGCAGCCGAAAGATTGGAACGTCGCGCGGTCGATGACCTTGCGCCCGTGCTCCTCCCTGAACTTCACCCAGAGGCGCAACATCTCGCCGCAGTCTGAATTGCCCACGGTGCCCACGGCGTCGGCGCCCTCCAGTGCCCCGACATTCTGCGGATCGGCGATGGCCGCGCGGATTTTCTGTTCAAGGTCTGTTTCCATGGTGTCAGGCCAATTCGTAACGGGGCACTGCAGGGTCCACTTCGCGCGACCACGCATCCAAGCCGCCGCGAAGGCAGCGCACTGCCCGCAGCCCATGCCCCAAAAAATACGCGGCGGCATCAAGCGCCCGCTCGCCCTTGTGGTCAACGATGACCACCGGCGCGTTCGGATCCCAGCGCGACATCGCCTCCTGCATCACCTCGCGCGTGAGGTGCAGCGCGCCGGCAATGCGCGCGGCGTCAAATTCCTCGCGCGTGCGGATGTCCAGCAGGCGCAGCCCCGGCTCCGCCGCCATCAGTTCCTTCAAGGCCGCCGGTTCGATGAGGATCTGTTGATCAGACTCGTGACTGGCGCGGATGAGTGCCAGCACTTCGTCCACGGGCAGGCCGGCATTGCGCGTGCAGACCTCGCCCAGCGTCTCGTCCATGCTAAAACCGCAGCTCGAACAGCCGCCGATGTGGTATTTGCGGAACATCGTGCGGCGCGCGCCCGGATACGCCTCCAGCACATCGCGCATCGGCGTGTGAGCATCCATCGCGTTCGGGTTCATGGGGATCCTTTGAGCATTCGAATCACGCGCTCCAGCACGGTGACAAACCGGTCCACCTCCGCGCGTGTGTTGTAAAAACTAAAGCTGGCACGCGCCGTCGCGGGTACTCCCAGCCGGTCATGCAGCGGCTGCGTGCAATGATGGCCCACACGGATGGCCACGCCCTGTTGATCGGCCAGCGTGGCCAGATCCAGCGCATGCACGCCGGGCAGCACGACGCTGACCAGCCCGCCACGGGCCCCCTCGCGGGGGCCGAAGATGCGGATGCCCCGAAATTCTGAGAGCCGCTCGCGGGCGTACGCCGTGACATCCTGAATCTGCGCGTGGATGGCCGGCAGCCCCACCTGGCCCAAATAGTCCAGCGCGGCGCGCAGCCCCACCGCGCCGGCGATGTTGGGTGTGCCCGCCTCAAACTTGTGGGGAGGCGCCTGATATTCGGCGCCCTCGAAGGTGACGCGGGTGATCATCTCGCCGCCGCCCTGATACGGGGGCATGGCCTCCAGCAGTTCGCGGCGGCCGTAGAGCACACCGATGCCCGTGGGCCCGCAGGCCTTGTGCCCGGAGCACGCCAGAAAATCGCACCCCATCGCGCGCACATCCAGTGGCATGTGGCCCGCACTCTGAGCGGCATCCACCACCGTGACGATGCCGGCGGCGCGGGCCCGCTCGCAAAGCTCGGCCACGGGATTGACGGTGCCCAGCGCATTGGAAATGTGCGTGAAGGCCAGGAGCCGCGCCCCGCGCAGGAGTGCGTCCAAGCCCGTCAAATCCAGCCGGCCTTCGTCGCCCAGCACGGGGATGAATCGCAGCACCGCCCCGGTGCGGCGCGCCAAGAGCTGCCAGGGCACGAGGTTGCTGTGATGCTCCATCTCGGTAAGCACGATGGCGTCGCCGGGTTTCAGATGGGCAGCGCCCCACGCGGTGGCCACGAGATTGAGGCTCTCTGTGGTGCCGCGGGTAAAAATGATTTCCTCCCGCGCAGGCGCATTGAGAAATGCAGCCGCACGGTCGCGCGCGCCCTCATAGGCCGCCGTGGCGCGGTTGCCCAAGGTGTGGACGCCGCGATGCACATTGGCGTTGTCCTCCTCGTAGTGGCGGCGCATGGCGTCCAGCACCGCGCGCGGCTTCTGCGTAGTGGCCGCATTGTCGAAGTACACCAAGGGATGGCCGTTGATGCGCTGGGCGAGCGCGGGGAAGTCGCCGCGCAGGGCGTCGGCGATGGAGGTTGTCGGCGGCGATGCGAGCCGGGACTGCATCAGAGTTCCACGTTTAAAACACCCGCCTCTTCCACCACGCGGTAGGCGCGCACGCTGCACACTGCGGGCGGCGAAAGGTGGCAGCCGGTGGCGAGGTCAAATTCTGCGTAGTGCCACGGGCAGCCCACCTTGCCCGGCGCAACATAGCCTTCGGCGAGCGAAGCGCCGGCATGAGGGCAAGCGTCGTCCAGCGCCCAGAATTGCCCGCCAACATGGAAGAGCGCGATGCGCCGGTTGCCTACGTCGAAGGCCTTGCCTTTGCCTTCGGGCACGTCGGTCGTCTGCGCGATGCGAGTCAGCGTGCCCATGCCATTCTCACATCATGCCCAGCTCCAAGCGCGCCGCTTCGGACATCATCTCCCGGCTCCAGGGTGGATCCCAGACAAGGTCGGCATGGGCTTCCGCCACGCCATCCAGACAGAGCAGCTTGTTTTCGACATCGGCCTTGAGCGTCGGGCCCATGCCGCAGCCCGGTGCCGTGAGCGTCATCTTGATCTCGGCCTTGTAACCGCCGGGTGAGAGCTCGCTCAAGTGGCAGTCATAGATCAGGCCCAAGTCCACGATGTTGACGGGAATCTCCGGATCGTAGCAGGTTTTAAGCTGGCTCCACACTTGCGCCTCCAGCTCCTCGCGCGTTGCCGCCTTCTTCACGCAGGCCTCAGGCAGACCGCCCACCTCGCGGCCCAGCGCGTCGGCGTCCTTGCCTTCGATGCGAAACATATTGCCGTTCACGATGACGGTGTACGAGCCGCCCAGCGCTTGGGCGATGTGGGCCACCTCGCCCTTCTGCAGGGTCACGTGCGTGCCCGAGGGGATCACCGACGCGTTCACATCGCGGCACAACGCCACTGATTCATTGGAGGGATGCACGGTCAATTCAGGGTGTACAGGCCGGCTGCCACGAAGCCGCCAGCTCGCGGACACGGCGCAACATGGCGGCCAAGCCATTCTTGCGCGTGGGGCTCAAGTGCTCGGAAAGTTGCATACGGGCGAGCGCGGGCGCGCCATCGGTGCGCAGAATTTCTGCGGCCGTCTTGCCCGAGTAGATGATGAGCAGCACGGCGATGAGGCCCTTGACGATGAACGCGTCGCTATCGGCCACGATGTCCAAAACAGGTTCGGCGCCTCCGGTGCGCGGGACAAGCCTCATCCACACCTGCGCCTGACATCCGTGGACGCGAAACGCGTCGCAGTGATCCTCGGGTGCCATCGGCGGAAGCTGCCGGCCCAGATCGATGAGATGGCCGAAGCGGGCTTCCCAGTCTCCGAGCAGCTCGAAGTGGGATTCGAGCTCGTCCAGCGTCAAGGCGGCCGGCGCGGTCATCATCAGGCGGCGATGTGAGGGTTTTGCTCCAGACGATCCCACACCAGCCGATCCAGCTCCTCGCGGGCGGGTTGGCAGGCGATGCGATCAATGATCTCCCCGGCGAACGCATGCACCAGCATCCTCTGCGCGCTCTCCTGACTGATGCCGCGCGCGCGCAGGTAGAAAACCTGGTCGGGATTCATCTGCCCCACGGTGGCACCGTGCGTGCAGCGGACGTCGTCAGCATAAATCTCCAGCTGCGGCTTGGTATTGGCCGTGGCCTCGCCGGAGAGAAGCAGGTTGCGGTTGGTCTGCTTGGCGTCGGTCTTCACCGCGCCCGGGTGGACATGGATGCGCCCGTGAAAGACGCCTCGCGACTCATCATCGAGGATGCCGTTAAAAAACTCGCGGCTCTCGCAGTGGCGGCTGACGTGCTCCATCACCATGTGATGGTCGAGCACCTGGGTGCCCGCGCCCAGACACATTCCGTTGAGCAGGCAGTCGGCGCGCTCGCCTTCGAGCCGGGCACGCAGGTTGCAGCGCGCCAGTCGCGCCCCCAGCAAAAGCGAATGGTGCGCCACGTGGCTGCCGGCGGCCAGCCGCAGGGAGAGGGTGCCTACATGGATGGCCGCCGCAGATTCGTCCTGAAATCGCAGGTGCTCCACGCGAGCCTCTGCCGCGGCGTGGATCTCGGTGAGCGAATTATTGAAATACGCGGCATGGGTCTGGCCCAGGTGCGCCTCGATCACGGTGGCACGGCTTCTTGGTCCGGCGATAATTCGGTGGCGAAGGCTGGCCATGGAGCCGTCCTCGGTGGCGGTGTGGATGAAAAAGAGGCGCAAGGGCTCCGACAGTTCGGCGTCTTCCGCAAGCTCGATGAGCGCGCCATCCTGATGAAACGCCGCATTCAACGCCTCGAAGGGGCCTTCGTGCTGAGACGGCGTCGCGGTGGCCGTTTCGTCACAGCCGTCGGCGTGCTCCTGTGCCCACTGGGCGGCGCGATGAGTAATCTTCACTCCTTTTGGCAGCGTGCCGACATGGGAAAGAGAGGGCGCGAAGTGGCCATTAACAAACACCAGACAGGGGCCGGGAAGTGTTCCGAAAACGGCGCCCTCCATACGGGGCGCAGGGCCGGGACGCGCGGGGGCCAGCGGCAGCGCCGCCAGCGCCGCCAGACTGGTGAATCGCCAATCCTCATCCCGCGTGGTCGGCAGGCCGCGTTTGAGAAACCGCGCCCAAGCGGCCTGACGCAGCGGCTGCATCCATGCGGGTGACGCCTGCCTGAGTTGCGCGAACGCGGCGCCCAGGGGATCGGGCTGGCGAAGCGGGGCTGTCAGGGTCGCGGGCATGTCAGGCCGGCTGCAGGGACGGCTTTACGAGCCAGTCGTAGCCGCGCTCTTCCAGTTCAAATGCCAGTTCCTTGCCGCCGGAGCGGACAATGCGGCCGTCGTGCAGCACGTGCACATGGTCGGGCACGATGTACTCCAGGAGGCGCTGATAGTGCGTGATGACGAGCTGCGCTGTCTGCGGGGTCTTAAGGCGGTTGACCCCGCTGGCGACCACCTTGAGCGCGTCAATGTCCAGACCAGAGTCGGTTTCGTCCAGCACCGCCAGCCGCGGTTCCAAGAGCGCCATCTGGAGAATCTCGGCGCGTTTCTTTTCGCCGCAGGAGAAGCCCTCGTTGACCGAGCGCTTGAGCAGGCTCTCATCCAATTCGAGCAGCTTGATTTTCTCGCGCATGGCGCCAAGAAACTTCACCGCATCCAGCGGCGCTTCGCCGCGATGCTGCCGCAGGGCATTCACGGCCGTCCGGAGGAAGTAGGTGGTGTTGACTCCGGGAATCTCCACGGGATACTGGAAGGCCAGAAACACGCCGGCACGCGCACGCTCCTCGGGCTCCATCGCCAGCAGATCCTTGCCCTCGTACCACACTTCGCCCTCGGTGATGATGTAGCCTTCGCGCCCCGCCAGCACTTGCGCCAAGGTGCTCTTGCCGCTGCCATTGGGCCCCATCACGGCGTGAACTTCCCCCGGCCGGATGGAAAGGTGGATGCCCTTGAGGATCGGGCGGCCCTCCACTCCCGCGTGCAGATTCTTGATTTCGAGCATGGTGTCTTGAGACATGACTAACCGACGCTGCCTTCCAGGCTGACGCCCAGCAGCTTTTGCGCTTCCACGGCAAACTCCATCGGGAGCTCCTTAAACACCTCTTTGCAGAAGCCGTTCACAATCATGTTGACTGCATCCTGCGTTTCAATGCCGCGGGCGTTGCAGTAGAAAATCTGGTCCTCTCCAATTTTGGAGGTGGTGGCCTCGTGCTCCAGCCGGGCCGTCGGATTCTTGACCTCGATGTAAGGAAAGGTATGCGCGCCGCAGCGGTCGCCAATGAGAAGCGAGTCGCACTGGGTGAAATTGCGAGCGCCCGCCGCCTGTCTGCCCACTTGCACTAGGCCGCGATAGCTGTTCTGGCCGCGGCCCGCGGAAATGCCCTTGGAGATGACGGTGCTGCGGGTATTCCGGCCCAGATGTACCATCTTGGTGCCGGTGTCCGCCTGCTGTGCCAGATTGGTGAGCGCGACGGAGTAGAATTCGCCCACGGAGTGGTCGCCGCGCAGGATGACGCTGGGATCTTTCCAAGTGATAGCCGAGCC
>SYLI01000069.1 GCA_005809105.1 Verrucomicrobiales bacterium
ACTTCTTTGCTACGCAAAATCCAAGTTTCGCTGCCTATTTATCAAAAAAGGCGACTACGACACGTCGGACAAGCTCTTCTTTGAACCCCTCACGCTCGAGGACGTGCTGCACATTTACGAGCGCGAGAAGTGCTGGGGTGCCATCGCGCAGTTTGGCGGGCAGACGCCGCTCAACCTCGCCTTGGGCTTGCAGAAGAACGGCGTCAACATCATCGGCACGAGCCCGCAGAGCATCGAGGTTGCGGAGGATCGCAAGCTCTTTGCCGCCATGCTTCGCAAGCTCGGCATTCCGCAGCCGCCCAACGGACTGGCCACGAACGAGGCCGAGGCCATCGAGGCGGCCCAGAAGCTTGGTTATCCGGTGCTCGTGCGCCCCAGCTTCGTGCTCGGTGGCCGGGCGATGCAGATTGTCTACGCCGACGCCGAGCTGCGCCATTACATGAAGTTTGCTGTGGAGGCCGGCCCCGACCGCCCCGTGCTCGTGGACAAGTTTTTGGAGGACGCCACCGAGGTGGACGTGGATTGCATCAGCGACGTCGGCCATTTCCAGAATCCGGATGAGGGCACCAGCGTCCTGGGCGGCCTGCTCGAGCACATCGAGTTTGCCGGCGTGCATTCGGGCGACGCGGCGATGGTGCTGCCGCCGCACACGCTCTCACAAAAAGTCATCGGCACCATCCGCGAGTACACCCATGCGATGGCGCGCGAGCTCAAGGTCGTGGGCCTCATGAACGTGCAGTATGCCGTGAAGGGCCAGGACGTGTACTGCCTGGAGGTGAACCCGCGCGCCAGCCGCACCGGACCCTTTGTCAGCAAGGCGATCGGTGTGCCGCTGGCCAAGCTGGCGGCCAAGGTGATGGCGGGCCGGACGCTCCGCGAGCTGGGCTTCACGGAGGAAATCCGGACCGACTACTGGGCCGTCAAGGAGTCGGTCTTCCCTTTCAACAAATTCCACGGGCAGGACATCCTGCTCTCGCCCGAGATGAGATCCACCGGCGAGGTGATGGGGCTGGATGCCGACCTGGGCATTGCGTACGCCAAGAGCCAGATGGCGGCCAACTCGCCACTGCCTCGATCTGGCAAGGTCTTCCTCAGTGTCAGCGACCACCACAAGTCGGAAGTCCCCGCGCTGGCGCGGCAGTTTGTGGATCTGGGATTTGAGATTGTCGCGACAGGGGGAACGGCCGCCGTTCTGGAGGCGGCGGGCCTGCCGGTGCGCCGGGTTTTCAAGCTCACCGAGGGCCGGCCCAACGCGATTGATCTTTTGAAGAACCGCGAGATTCAGCTGGTCATCAACACCCCCAGCGGCGCCACCCCGCGCGCGGACGAAATCCGCATCCGCACCACCGCCGTGTACACCGGCACGCCCATCATGACCACGATCTCGGGCGCGCGCGCCGCGGCGCTGGGCATCGCTGCGCTCAAGAAGTCCGGCTACGAGGTTCGGGCGGTTCAGGAATACCACTAGGGCGCACACGCCCGGACGCGGGAACGCCGCCGCCTTGGGCTTTAGATTCCCCGGCCGATCATGTAGCGCAAAAGATCGCCGACGCGGTTGCTGTAGCCCCACTCGTTGTCGTACCAGCTCACGAGCTTGAAGAAGCGGCTGTTGAGCTCCACGCCGGAGGTGGAGTCGTAAATGGAGCTGTGCTTGTCGTGGATGAAGTCGGTGGAGACGACTTCGTCGCTGGTGTAGTCGAGCACGCCCTTGAGGTAGGTCTGGCTGGCCTTCTGTATGAGGGAGTTGATCTCCTTCATGGAGGTCTCTTTCACGGTGCGGACGGTCAGATCCACCACGGAGACGGTCGGGGTCGGCACGCGGAAGGCGACGCCGGTGAGTTTGCCCTTCACTTCCGGGCAGACGAGGGCCGTGGCCTTGGCGGCGCCGGTGGTGCTGGGGATGATGTTCTGCGCGGCGGTGCGGCCGCCCTTCCAATCCTTGCGGCTCGGGCCGTCCACCGTCTTCTGCGTGGCGGTGTAGGCGTGGACGGTGGTCATGAGGCCCTCTTCGATGCCGATGCCCTCCTTGAGGAGAACATGGACGATGGGGGCGAGACAGTTGGTGGTGCAGGAGGCGTTCGAGATGATGTGGTGGCTCTTCGCCTCATACTTGTCGTGGTTCACACCCATCACGATGGTGATATCCTCGCCCTTGGCGGGGGCGGAGATGATGACCTTCTTCGCGCCGGCGGCAAGGTGGCCCTTCGCCTTCTCGGCTTCGGTGAAAAGACCCGTGGACTCGATCACGACATCCACCCCGAGCGCCTTCCAAGGCAGCTCAGCGGGGGTCTTGGCGGAGACGACTTTGATCTCGGCGCCGTTGACGACGAGCACATCGTCCTCGGCCTTGTCGGGGGAAGACTTCTTGGAGCTGACGGTGCCGCGGAACCGGCCCTGCGTGGAATCGTACTTCACCAGATAGGCGAGGTTATCGGCCGGAACGATGTCGCCGACGGCGACGACTTCGATCTCTTTGCCGACGAGCCCCTGCTCGACCATCGCGCGGAAGACCAGACGGCCGATGCGGCCGAATCCATTGATGGCAATCTTGACAGGCATCATCTTACGTTTTCCTTTGGCAACCGGCCGGGCATGGTAAGGACGAAGCCCGAAGCGTCAACGAGGAAATCGAAAACAAGCGCCACCGTCCACTGCGGGATTGACACCGCGCACCCCGTCGAAAAGTCTCTCCACCAGCATGCCGCTCCTTGAGATTCGTAATCTCGTGAAGACCTATCAGGCGCCTGAGGGCACGCCGCACACGGTGCTGGATCTGCCCCAATTCCACCTTGATGCGCAGGCGGAAGTCGCGTTGAGCGGCGAGAGCGGCAGCGGCAAGACCACTCTCTTGCATTGCATTGCTGGAATCCTGGCACCCGAATCGGGCGCCATTTCGCTGGCGGGGCATTCTCTGACCAGCGCCACCGAGGCCGACCGCGACAGGCTGCGCGCGCGGCACGTGGGTTACATTTTCCAGACCTTCAATCTGCTGCAGGGTTACACCTGTCTGGAAAACGTGCTGCTGGCCATGGCGTTTGGACGCGGCACGGATGCACCCTTTGCGCAGACGCTGCTGGGGCGCGTCGGATTGGGCGACAAGCTGCACCACCTGCCGCGCCAGCTTTCGGTGGGGCAGCAGCAGCGTGTGGCCGTGGCGCGTGCGCTGGCCAACCGGCCCCAGTTGGTGCTGGCCGACGAGCCCACTGGCAATCTCGACGCCGCCAATGCGGGAAGCGCGCTCGCGCTGATTCGTGAGATGTGCGTGGAAAACCATGCGGCGCTGCTGCTGGTGAGTCATGATGCGGCCGTGCTGGGCGCGTTTTCCGACCGGCGCGATTTGGGGACGATCAATCGCGCCGTCGCGCGTCCGGAAGGAGGCCCTTTGTGATCACCCACGTCGTCGCGAAGAGCCTGCGCCAGCACGCCCTCTCCACGTGGGTCACCGCCGTCTCGATTGCCATGGCCACAGGGCTGCTCCTTGCGGTGTGGGCGGTGAAGGATCAGTCGCTGCGCGCCTTTAGCAATGTCACCGGTGGGTTTGACGCCGTCTTTGGCCCGCGTGGTTCGGAGCTTAATCTCGTGCTCTTTGGCGTGTTTCACATGGACAAGGCGCCGGGCACGCTGCCGTGGGCCGACTACGAGGCGCTCCAGCGCGACCGCCGCAACATCAAGGCGGCCGTGCCGATCGTGGTGGGGGATAATTTTAAAAACTTCCGCATCGTGGGAACCAGCGCTGATTACTTTTCGGTGGAGTATCAACGGGGTCGCTCGCTGACGCTTGCGCAGGGCCGCCACTTCGCCGCCGGGGCGCAGGAGGCGGTGTTGGGCAGCTTCGTCGCCAGTCGGCTGGGCCTTCGCGTGGGCGATGTGTTTGCGCCCTACCACGGGCTGGAATACGACCCTTCCCAGAAACATGAGGCCGAATATCTGGTGGTGGGCATCCTCCGTCCCTCCAACACGCCCGCCGATCATGTGTTGTGGATCCCGCTGCTCGGCGCGCAGAACATGCCCGGGCACCGCGCCGAGGCGGCGACCGACATCAGCGCCGTGCTGCTGCAGTTTAACAGTGCCGTGCAGGGGCCCGTCTTTGCCGACCAGGTGAACAAGGGCACGCGGGACAAGACCGTGGCCATGATTGCGCCCACCGTCACCCGGTTCTTCCAGCGCTTTGAATGGCTGCGGGTGGTGCTGGGGGCGATGGCGGCGCTCGTCGCGCTGGTTGGTGCCGGCGGCATCCTGGCCAGCCTCTACAACACGATGAACGAGCGGCGCCGGGAGCTGGCCATTCTGCGCGCGCTGGGTGCACGGCGGTCGACTGTGTTTGGCGCCATGGTGATGGAGGCGGCGGCCATCTCCGCGCTGGGCGCGCTGGGCGGGTTTGGGGTGTACGCGTTGTGTGCCTCGGCCGCCGCGCATTACCTTCGGCAGCACACTGGCGTGGTCATCGATCCGTGGGAGACCAGCGCCGTGTTCGTGGTCGCACCGGCCGCCGTGGTGGTGGCCGGGGCCGCTGCGGGCCTGCTGCCGGCCTTCAAGGCGTACCAGACCGACGTGGCCGAGAATCTGGCGCCGCACTCATGAGGATGAAACTCCAAACCTTGTTGGGAATCGCCGCGATGGGATGGATCCTCGGCTGCGACGGGGAGGACTCGCATCACCACCACGAACATGACCACGGGCACGAGGCGCCCAATGGTGGCACGCTGGTCGTGCTGGGCGAGGAGGCGTGCCACCTGGAATTGCTGCATGATGCGAGAGAAGGGCGGCTCACGCTCTACGCGCACCAGTTCCACCCGCAGCACGTTTACGTGAAACTGGCGATGGGGCAGATTGAGGTCAATGCCAGCGCCGGCGGCCCGTGGGCCATGCTCTCGCTCAAGCCGGTGGTGAACGAGGTGCTGGGCAACACCGAGGGACGCTCGTCGGAATTCGCCGCGGGCGCGCCCTGGCTCAAGGGGGCATCCAACCTCTCCGGCACCCTCCTGCGCGTGGAGGTGGGCGGGCAGTCCTTTACAAATAAGGCTTTCACATTGCGGTGAACGGATTAGGTTTCTACGCATGAATGGGTCGGCCATGGCGGGTTTGGCAGCGGTGCTCGCGGCCTTGGCGAGTGCGGGCTGCGGGCCTTCAGAAACGCCCGTTCAGGCGCCCGTTGCCATCGACGCAGGCCGCCTCAAAGGCAAGGCCATCCAGGTTCTCTCGGCTCCGAACACCAACGCCATTGCGAAATCGGTGGGGCCGCTCCAGCCGGTATTGCCCGACACCAATGCCAGCGCGGCCGTGGTGGACGACAACGGCACGCTCATCGCCCGGCCGCCCGCCACGCCCGAGAAGATTGGCGACTACCAGGTGGTGGGCTTCGACCGTCTGGCGTCCTTCAAGTACGAGGTGCCCGACGATCCCGTCTCCAACGCCAAGGCGCAGGAGATATTGAAACGCAACCAGATCCCGCCCGCGGTGAAACAACTGGACAAACAGCGCGTGGCGCTCAAGGGCTTTATGCTGCCGCTCAAGGTGGAGGGCGGCGTCATCACCGAGCTGCTCATTCTGCGCGACCAGTCCATGTGCTGCTACGGTGCCGTGCCCAAGATCAACGAATGGGTCAGCGTGCGGATGGTGGGCAAGGGGGTGAAGCCCGTGATGGATGTGCCGGTGACCCTGTTCGGGACGTTGAAGGTGGGCGAGGTGCTGGAGAATGGCTATCTCGTGGGCATCTACGAAATGGACGGCGACCGCTTGGGCGGCCCGCTGGACCTCTGACTTGGGAGAGGGGCCATGCTCTCCCAGCACACCACGGAGCTGGTGGTGTCCACGCGCGGGCGCGGCTTCCATGAAATCACGGGCGCGGTGGCCGGCGTCGTGGCGGAGGCTGGCTTTCGCGAGGGGCTGGCCACGATGCACCTGGCGCACACCTCGGCCTCGCTCTTGATCCAGGAGAATGCCGACCCCGCCGTGCGGCGCGATCTGGAGCGCTTCTTCGCGCGGCTCTGCCCGGATGGCGACGGCCTCTTTGAACACACCTGCGAGGGAGACGATGACATGCCCGCCCACGTGCGCACGGCATTGACGGCCGTCAACCTGTCCATTCCCATCCGCGGGGGCGCGCTTGCGCTGGGCACGTGGCAGGGCATCTACCTCTGGGAACACCGCCACGCGCCGCACACAAGGCGGATCGTCTTTCACCTGCTGGGGGAATAAGCTCGCTGCAGCGTGGTTGCGGTGGCCTAATCCAAAGCATCCATCGTGAGTAGCTGCAGAGCATCTGGAAAAGGAACCCCATGAATCACCTGCTTCGATTGGGTGCCGCGCTGGCGTGGACGACATGGACGGCGCTGGCGGCACCCACCGCAACCCCGTCTGCCGCACCACGGCCGCCCAATGTCGTGTTCATCATCGCCGATGACCTGGGCTACGGAGACGTGGGCAGTTTCGGTCAAAAGAAAATCCGTACGCCCCATCTGGATCGCATGGCCGCAGAGGGGATGCGCCTCACGCGCCATTACTCGGGCAACGCCGTGTGCGCGCCCTCGCGCTGCGTGCTGATGACCGGCAGGCATCCGGGGCATGCGTTCATCCGCGACAATCGCTCCATCCAGCCCGAGGGGCAGTGGCCGATTCCCGCCGACACCGTGACTCTGGCGAAGCTCTTTCGCGAACGCGGCTATGCCGTCGGCGGATTTGGGAAATGGGGGCTTGGCGGACCGGGCACCACAGGCGAGCCCATGCGGCAGGGCTTCACACGCTGGTACGGCTACAATTGCCAGGGAGTCGCCCATAACTTTTATCCCACACACCTGTGGGACAACGACCGGCAGGTGCCGTTGCAAAACGCGAAGTTTGCTTCCGCGCAGAAGCTGCCGGAAGGTGCGGATCCAAACGATGCGGCGAGCTACGCGCCCTATCGCGGCAAGGATTACTCCGCCGACCTCATCTGGCAGCAGGCTCGGGCATTCGTGCGCGACCACAAGGATGAACCGTTCTTCCTGTACGCGCCGACCACCGTGCCGCACCTGGCGCTGCAGGTGCCCGAGGACTCGCTTAAAGAATACGCCGGCCAGTGGGACGACCCGCCCTATCCGGGCGGGCGCGGATACCTGCCGCACTTCAAGCCGCGCGCGGCCTACGCGGCCATGATCACGCGCATGGACCGCGAGATCGGCGACCTCATGAAGCTGGTGAGCGAGCTGGGGCTGGACAAAAACACGGTGTTCGTCTTCACCTCGGACAACGGCCCGCTGCATGGCCGGCATGAAGGGCATGCGGGCACCGACGCCACCTTCTTCAACTCCAGCGGCGGGCTGCGCGATGGCAAGGGCTCGCTGTACGAGGGGGGCATCCGCGTGCCTTGCATCGTGCGTTGGAACGGAACCATTGCCGCCGGCAAGGCGAGCCATCACGTGACCGGATTTGAGGACTGGCTGCCGACGCTGCTCGATTTGACCGGTGCCAAGGCCCCGCCGCCGCGAGGTGCCGACGGCATCAGCTTTGCCGCCGTGCTGCGCGGTGGGCCTCTCAAGGAGCGGCCGTTTCTCTACCGCGAATTCCCCGGCTACGGCGGCTGGCAAATGATTCTGGAAGGCGACTGGAAGGGCGTGCGCCAGCGGCTCAAGCCCGCCGGGAAGAACGCGGCACCTCCGTCAGACTGGGAGCTCTACCATTTGCGCGACGACCCGCGGGAGGAACACAACGTGGCCGCAAAGCACCCGGAGGTGGTGGCCCGCCTTGCCGCGCTGGCGCAGACGCAGCACACGCCCTCGGCGGAGTTTCCAATGCCCGCGCTCGATGGGCGCAAGTGAAGCGGTGTTATTCCTTGGGTGCGGAGGGAGCGGGAGTCAGGACGCGCAGGGAGATGCCTGCCTCGTCGGCGCCCACGCTGTACACCGTGTGCGTGAAATACTTCTCCACTCTTTCAAATGCCGGGAGCAGTTTGAAGTCTACCCAATCCAACGGAAGCCCTTCGCCCTTGGGATCGAGCCGGGTGAACTTGAGCCCGTTCTTGATGGGAAGCGATTCGAGGGCGTCGGGGTGCTCCCTTAGAAATCCAAAGAGCGACCGGGCGACAACGCGGTCCTGGGAAATCCCCAGCCAGCCCGTGCGGTAGCCGCCCACGCGGGAAACGGCGGCGTCCAGTCCGGGCAGATCGCGCAGCGGCTTGCGGCTCGCGTGGGCCTCGCCGCGCAGAAAACCTTCCAGCAGCACCTCGTCCGTCGCGGCGACCACATAGCTGCCGGTGGACGTGAAGTGCAGCGACGACCGCGCTGCCTCGGGGCGGCCCGGCAGCAGATAGGAGTGAATCCTGCGCCCCTCTGCTTCGTGAGTCTTGGGCTCCAGTCCCGCGACACCAAGCAGGGTAACGACGGCGGCGAGGGTCGCGGCCGGCTTCTTTGATTCGACAAAGAAAAAACTGGGTGGCGAGATCTGCTCGCCAAGCGACTTGCCGCGAGGCGCCACCTGTATTCGGATGAAGTCCGAGCCCAGGGTGTCAAAGAAGCTTTCCTGAAACCGGAACTTGGGGTCTCTGGCCTGCACGGCCGACTCGCCAAGTTTGATGACGCTGTCCACTTGGGGCGCGATGTCGAGCGCGGTGTCGACCAGCAGCTTCCACAGCGCGGGGCCCTGAATGCGGTAGCGCAGGTAGCTCAGCACGTCCGTGCCGACAAAGGGCGGCGGCGCGGTGTCGTCGCTTTCAGGCATGAACGCCTTGAACAGGCCCCTGCGGTTTTGGGCGGGCACGTCGAGCCGCACCTCCAACAGATCGCCCCCATCTCGCTTGTAGCTCAAACTGACCGCGCGCAGCCCCTTGAATCCCAGGGCGCCCACCACGCGATCAGGCGTCACGCGCTCACTCGCCGGGCCGTCCGGAAATTCGTGGAATGACCGCACCGCCAGTTCCAGTGCTGCGCTCGCATCCAACCAGCCCAGCGCCAGTGCGTCGCGAAATTGGGTGTCGCGCAGCCGCGCAAAAGCCCCCACCTGCGCCAGGCGTTTGCCTCCTCCTCCGGATTGCGCGAGCAGCACTGGGTCCAAGTCGGCCTCGCGAGTGGCCGCGATGAAAAGCGTGTCGGAACGGCCCAGCAACACGGAGCCTGCCATGCCCTCTGGCGCGGGCAGCTCGAGAAATTCCACCCCGCGCAACGTCCGCAGTTTGAAGGGGGAGCGCCGTAGGTTCAAGGTTTCGCGCAGGAGCCTGAGCTTCGTGGCCAGCGCGTCGGCGCGTTTGCCGGTGTCGACGATGACGAGGAATCCCGGAGTCTTCAAACCCGCCGCCGGCGCGATCATCGCGAGCGTCATCTGGCCTTGCGCCAGATCGAGGTGTTCCCGGAACCACGCCCCCGCGCCGGCTTGCACCCCATCCAGCACATGCTGGTGGAAACCAGTGGCAAACTTCGTGGTGAACGGGCGCATCGCCTCGTCATTCCACAACCGCGAGGCAGGCGTTTGCGCAATCGCCGCGCGCAGTCGGATCATGTCGGGGATGGTGGCGACCGCAAGGGTGTGCGCGGGCAACAGATCCTCGGGCGGCACGGCTCCCACGCCGATCACCGCGATGAGGCCACAAACGAAGCCAGCGAATGGTTTCATGATACGATCACCCCGGACGAGCCGTTGGGATGATGGGGAGCCTACAGCGCGGTGCGCGGGAAAGGCAACTCGGGGATGCTGGTTGCGAATGCGCCCCGACTGGCTACTTGCGTTCGCGTGTGGGCTGGGCCACCACCTCGAGCGCAAAGATGTGTGAGCCCTTGGAGTCGGCGTGTTTCTTCACCGCATCCTGAAGCTGCGAGTCATTGGCCACCATCACCGAACCATCGGCGCGAACCATCTGCCCCTGATTGGCGTCAAGGCCTGACATCACAAGGTTGCGGGAGACATTCTTAACGTTGGCCGCGGCCACGCTTGAGTAGGCGCATCCCACGTGGCCAGGCCCATGCACCCATCCGTCGGTGTAGCCGTGCCACATGCTGGCAGCATTGTCGACCGTGGGCCCAATCCATGTGCCGCCCCGGATGCCGGAGCCCAGGTCCGTGCCGATGAGGCCGGCGCAAAGGTATTGATTGGCCCACCAGTGGAGGTCGCGGGCGTCCTGAGTCTGTGGGCTCAGATAGTAAACCTCCACGCCGGTGCCGTTGGATTTGTTGAGGACGGAGTAGTCGTAACTGCCCTCGCGGCTGGCGGGTGCTATGGGATCGTACCGGCCATCGCCATCCGCGTCGTACGGCTGTGTCGGATGCTTGCTGACCCCGGTGGCCGGCCCCGACGTCGCCCCTACAAAGTTCTTCGTCATCCCCAGAATGGAATTGGGATTCTGCACGTCGCTGCCCAGATGCATGCCGTAGCTCAAGGCCGTCCGACCGATGACCCCGTCGCCGGCGAAGAGCCCGCCCACCTGGTAGGTGACGGTTGCGGTGCTGACGTACGCCGCGCCGTGGGGCACGTCATTGCCGTTGGCATCCAGATAGCGCGTGGACGTTTGTGTGGTGGTGCGATTCTCCGAAGCCGCCTCGCTTTCGTTGGCGGCAAACACGCCTGGGTCGCATGGAGAAGCGAGAACCTTGGCCGACTTCAAATCGCTGCCGATCACCGAAAACATCGCCTGAATGTCGGTGGACCACCACCAGCCGCTGCCGTGTTTGCCTCCCGATGCGCTGGTGGGCATCCCCGAGTACGCCGCCCCGGCGCTTCGCCAGGAAAGCATCCACGGGAAATTCTGATGCGAGGTGGCAAACCCGTTCCACGCAGTAGCCACCTGCTTGAGGTTGGAAGCGCACTTGGTGCGATTGGTTTTCTTCCGCGCCTTGGAGAGCGCGGGCAATAGGATGGACGAGAGGATGCCAATGATGGCCACCACCACCAGGAGTTCAATTAAAGTGAACCCTGCCTGCCTGCCGGATTTGATCTGTTTGAAATTCTGGTTCATTCGCTTGATTGTTGATGGTTTCGCACCCCCGACGCGCTCCACCGGCAAACCAACCGGTGGCCGCTTCCGCTCGCGACATACCCTACTATGACGGCACTGAGCGTTTCTAGCAAATTGAATGCCATTTGGGTGAAAAATCTGGATTCCCGAAAAAGTCGGTGGATTGGCGATTTGGGAGCCTTGGAAGAATTGCCGGCTCACCAAGTTGAAAGCCGCGCGCGTGGCCCTCACGTCCTCGACGCATTTTTCACGCCCAAGCACCGCCGCGTTTCCGGTTGGGCCGTCGAGCGGCGGGCCAATGCAAGCGGGCACGGGAGAGATCATGGGGGCTGTTCAGGTTTGCCAGTTGCATGGCGGCTTTTCCAGAAAGACAAATCTGTGTGGCCTTGAGGCAACGAGCCAAAGCTTGCAGGGATTTCTCACCTCGCTCCATCAATCCTTCGGCAACCTCCCGGTGCGCGGGCAGGAGTGCGAAGGGGAATCCCACCAGCCCGTGCTGCACTGCAAACGCCGGCGCAGAGCGTCGCAGTCGCCGAAGTAGGCTCACGGTGAGGAAGGGCATGTCGCAGGGGATGAAGATGACGGTGCGAGCGCGTGTGGTTCCAAGCGCCGTGATGACACCTCCGAGCGGCCCGCATCGCGGCACCCGGTCGCGCTTGATGGTGCGGCACGGGAATCCCGCGGCGGCGGCCAGCGCCCGTGCGTGTCCCAGCAGGGTTCGCGACCCCAGCCGGAGCGCGCCTTTGTCGCGGCCCATCCGGGTGCTGCGGCCGCCGGCGAGGATGCACACTTCGGCCAAGGGCGGCGGACTGGAGCGGGCAGGGCGCGGCATGCGGCAAAAATAGGGGTTGCCTTTACTTCGCTGCTTGGTACTTTGCCAGCCCTTTTTCCGAGGCGCCAGGGTGGCGCACGGGGAAGGGGCAAATGGCCCGAAGCGACCGCGCCCGTGGAGGCGTGGCGGCCCATCGACACCAAACCCAAAATCCCGTGTTCCGCGGGATGGCCCGGCCGGCGGGTTGCGAACCAGGAACGACATGAGCCACATCACCGTACAGGAATTATTCGAGGCCGGCGTCCATTTCGGACACCAGACACGCCGTGGGAACCCGAAGATGAAGCCCTTCATCTTCGAGGAGCGCAACGGCATTCACCTCATCAATCTCACCGAGACCGTCAAACAGTTTGAGAAGGCCGCCGAGTTTCTGGGCGCCACGTTGCGCAAGGGGGGCACGGTGCTTTTTGTGGGCACCAAGAAACAGGCGCAGTCCATCATCAAGGACACGGCCGAATCATGCGGCCAGCCCTTCGTCACCGAACGCTGGCTGGGCGGCACGCTCACCAATTTGAACACGATCAAGAAGTCGCTCAGCCGCCTTAATAAGATCGAACAGATGGAGCAGGACGGCACCATGAACCTGTATGTCAAACAGGAGCAAGCCAGCCTGCGCCGCGAGAAGGCGCGGCTCATCAAGAATCTGGGCGGCATCCGCACCATGGGTGCCTTGCCGCAGGCGGCGTTCGTGGTGGACATCAAGCGCGAGCACAACGCCGTGGCCGAAATCCGTCGGCTGCGCATCCCGCTCATCGCCATTGTCGACACCAATTGCGACCCCGATCTGGTGGACTTTCCCATCGCCGGAAACGATGACGCCATCCGCTCCATCCGCCTGATCATGACCACGCTGGGCGGGATTGCCGTGCAGTCCAAGGCGGAGTATGAGGCCAAGCATGGCAGCCGCCGCAGGGACGAGGACGCGCCCAAGGCGCAGGGTGCGCCCGCTGAGGTGGCCGAGATTGCCCGCTGATCCCCTTAGCGGAGGACAAGCGCTGGAAAGGCGCGTCCCGCGAAAAATTGTTTCCCAACCAAGAACACCTTTTTTGACCATGGCAGCCATCACGACCGAACTCGTCGCCCAACTTCGCGAACGCACCGGTGCCGGCCTGGGCGATTGCCGCCGCGCACTGCTCTCCACCGAGGGCGACATTGAGGCCGCCATCGACAGCCTGCGCAAGAAGGGCATCGCCACGGCCGCCAAGAAGGCCGGGCGCGCCACTCGCGAGGGGGTCATCGCGCAGTGCATCGCGCCGGGTGCCCGCGCCGGTGTCCTCATTGAAATCAGTTGCGAGACCGACTTCGTCGCCAAGAACGAGAAGTTCCAGGCATTCTGCAATGACATGGCCAGGCGGCTGCTCGACGATCCCAAGGCGGATCTGGAGGGCGCGCGCGTCGCCATCATCGCCGAGATTGGCGAGAACATCCTGATTGCGCGGCATGTGAGGCTGGAGGTGGGCGGCAACGGCACCATCGCCGCCTACATCCACCACGGCGCCAAGGTGGGCGTACTGGTGGAAGTGAGTGCGGGCAACGAGCCGACGCTGGGCAACGCCGACTACAAGCAACTGGTCAAGGACATCACCTTGCAGATTGCGGCGGGCAGTCCCCTGGCCGTCACGCGCGAGCAGGTGGATCCGGCCCTGCTGGCCAAGGAGCGCGAAATCGCGGCGGAGCAGATGAGCGACAAGATTCAGGGCAAGCCCGTGCAGGTGGTCGAGAAGATGGTGTCCGGCAAACTGGAGAAGTTTTTCCAGACGGTCTGCCTGCTCGACCAGGCGTTTGTCAAACAAAGCGAAGTGACCATCCGCGATCACATGGCCGCCGTGGGCAAGTCGCTGGGCGACGCCGTGGCGGTGCAGCGTTTTCACCGGTTCCAAGTGGGGGAATCGGTGGGCGCCTAACGCCTCGCATGGTGTGCGACGCCATCGTGGCGTCGGCACCGAAGGTACGGCATTCTCCCCACTCCCGAAGGCGGGGTAGCCAAGTGGTAAGGCAGGGCTCTGCAAAAGCCCCATTCGTCGGTTCGATTCCGACCCTCGCCTCCAATTTCTTATCCTCAATAGAATCAATGGTTTAGAGATTATAGCCCCCTCGGATATGGCTCTAGTAGTAACAAAAGTAGCAACACTTCCACCTATTTCAGGGGTGTCCGTCGATGTCGGGAATGAACCTGGAAGCAAGCGGGGCGGCCTTAGTTTTCCACCTCGCCCAAGGGAAGTGGAAGGAAAGTGGGGAGGCCGGGGTGCCCCCCGCTTGCGTGATTGAATAACTCGCATGAATCAGGTGTCCCTTTCCCGCAGTCATGACTTTCTGTTTCCGCATTCGATCATCGTTCGCCGCCGCGCTCGGCGCCGGCCTTGCCTTCACCGGTGCCGTCCGTGGAGCGGAACCCTTTGAGGCCTTCCTGACCCAGCATTGCGTCAGTTGCCACGGACCTGACAAGACGAAGGGTGACTTGCGCATCGACAAGCTTTCGCGCGATTTCAGGCTGGGCGGGGACACGCATCATTGGGCGGAGGTGATGGAGCAGGTGAACTCGGGCGAGATGCCGCCCAAGAAAGAGAAGCGACCGACGCAGGCGGAGATCGCAGCGTTCGTCACGAGTCTCGATGCGCGGATCAAGGAGGGCAAGGCGGCGCGGATGGCGGCGCGGCCGCCGGTGGCGCATTACCGGCTGAGCCGGAAGGAGTATCAAAACACGGTCTATGACCTGCTCGGCGTGCGCTACGATCCGGCCAAGCCGGGCGAGTTGAACGAGGACACGCTGTGGCACGGCTTTGAGCGCATCGGGTCGGAGCTGTCGCTGTCGCCTTCGCATGTGGATCGCTATTACCGCGCGGCGGAGCTGGTGCTGGACCGTGCGTTTCCTTCTGCCGCGTCAAGCGAGGCTCGCAAGGTGCGCAAGACGGCGGTGGAACTGCGTTACGGCGACGGAAAGACGCAGAAGGCGGCGCTGGACCGTTTCAGCATCAAGCGGCCGCTGCGTTACCTGATGTTTCCCGGCACGACTCAGAATGCGCTCTCGGCGAACTGGCTCGGAAGGAGGACGGGGCCGGAGCACAGCGGGCTTTACAAACTGCGCATCCAGGCCAGCGGCATTCGTCCGGTCGGCGGTCAGACAGCCCACCTCAGCATCGGCAAACGGACGACGGAGGAGACGGTGGATGGGCTCATCGAGTTCGACATCACCGCGCCGGAGGACAAGCCGCAGGTGTATGAGTTCGAGGTGTTCCTAGAAATGCCCGCGTCGCTCGATTTCTGCGTGGTGGCGACGGATGTGGTGGATCGCAGGGGGGGCGGGGCGTTTCGCGGGGCGCTCGGCGACAGGAATGGTCACCTTTTCACGCACAGCAGCGATACGGTGCTCTTAAATCCGAACGCGCCGCAGATGTTCGATGACAAGGGCAACGGTCTGTTCTCCACGGTGCTGCTCGATTGGATCGAGTGGGAAGGACCGCTGGTGTCGGATGCGGAAAAATCGCATCGCAAAGACGTGCTGCCGCCGAATGACGCGACGCCCGAGGTGGTCGCCGCGCATTTGCAGCGCTTCGCCGAGCGCGCGTGGCGTCGTGCGGTGAAAACGGAAGAACTGGAGCAGTATTTGAAATCCTATCGCGAGGAGCGCGGGGCGGGCGAGAAGCTGGCCGATGCCTATCGTGTGGCCTTGCAGGGCGTGCTGACCTCGCGGCACTTCATTTACCTCGTCGAGGGGGAACCCGTGGCCCGCGAGCGACTCACCGACTCGGAGCTCGCGTCGCGGCTCTCGTATTTTCTCTGGAGTTCAATGCCCGATGACGCGCTCTTCACCGCGGCCAAAGGCGGCACGCTGAACGCCGCGGGCTTGAAAAAGGAAGTGGACCGCATGCTCGCGGACGGCAAAGCGAGCCGCTTCATCGACGATTTCTCGCGCCAG
>SYLI01000004.1 GCA_005809105.1 Verrucomicrobiales bacterium
GGCGCGGCCATCATCAAGGCGCGCGGCCTTTCCAGCGCCGCCAGCGCGGCCAACGCCGTGGTGGACACCGTGCGCGCACTGACCAGCCCCACGACGCCGAACGATTGCTTCAGCGTCGCCGTGGCCTCCCAAGGATCCTACGGCATCGAGAAGGGGTTGATCTTCTCATTCCCCACCCGTAGCGACGGCACGACGTGGGAAATCATTCCTGGCGTGCCCGTGAATGACTTTAGCCGCGGCAAGATTCTAGCCACCGAGAACGAACTCAAAGAGGAGAAGTCGCTCGTGAGTGACCTGCTGCCGAAGTAACGCGGACGGCTGGAGGCTGCCGCGCCCTCTCAATTCTAGCGCCACGCGCCGAGGATGAGGCCCATTAAGGCGCTGCCGATGACCGGACAGCCGGTGGTGATGAGCAAGAGCCGCAGCGTGTGCCCCTCGTGGAGGTAGTTTGTGGCGGTTGTCGTTGCCACGAAGCCAAAGCTCACCAGCAGCCCGAGCGCGCCCGAGGCCAGCGCACCTCGCGGCCCGACCGCCTGCAACAGCAGCGCCAGCACGAAGGCCATCAGCAGCCCCAAGGCGAAGGTCGTGGCGAGGGTCTTTCCCATCCCCTTCGCCTTCTTCGCGGCCTCGATGTGCTCAGGCGAGAACTTCATCTCTGCAATCCATGCGTTGGCGAAGAGAAGCGGCGAGTACCACAGCCCACCGAGCAGGAAGTACGCGACCCCGGCGGCCAGCACGGCAAGGTAGTTAATCTTGGCGAGATCCATACGGTTGCAATCGTATATCGACACCCCGGCGCTCGCACAATAAGAACTGCGGCCATGACGACGACGCCTGCACCCAAAGACCTCGCCCGTTTCCTCGACCACACCCTGCTGTCGCCCGCCGCCACTCGCGCCCAAATCGAGCGCCTGTGTGCCGAGGCGCGGGCACATGGGTTTCACAGCGTGTGTGTCCACGGTGGCCGGGTGGCGCTGGCAAAGCACCTGCTCGAGGGCAGCCAAGTGCAGGTCGCCAGCGTCGTGGGCTTTCCGCTGGGCGCCATGGATCGTGATGCCAAGCGCTATGAAACGGAGGCGGCCGTGGACTGCGGCGCCGACGAAATTGACATGGTGATGGATCTGGGGGCGTTCAAGGATGGCGATCACAAGGCCGTCGTGCGCGACATCCGCGACGTCGCCGAGGCGGCCGATGACCGCATCGTCAAGGTCATCTTGGAGACCTGCCTGCTCACCGAGCCTGAGATCGTCACCGCGTGCCTGCTGGCGGTGGAGGCGCAAGCGCACTTCGTCAAAACCTCCACCGGGTTTGGCAAGGCCGGCGCAACGGTGGCACACGTCCGGCTGATGCGCCAGACCGTGGCCGATCATGCGGGCGTCAAGGCCTCTGGCGGCATCCGTGACGAGGCGGCCGCGCGCGCCATGATCGCCGCGGGAGCTACCCGCTTGGGAACCTCCGCCAGCGTGGCGATTGTGGGGGGCGCCCCAAGCGAGGGTGCGTATTGATGGAACCGCGGCAACGCGGGGATTGTCGGCAACGCAACGATTAGAGTAGCCTCTCGCGCACCAGCCGAACCGGCGCAAGCGTCCATGGATCTTAAGTTTCGCTGCCCCAACTGTACGCTCCACCTGACGGTGGACGCGGGCGCGGCAGGCCAGACCTTCCCCTGCCCCGAATGTGGGCACGAAATTGAAATCCCTTTCGCCGCGCCGCCCACACCCGCCCCATCCCCGGCTTCGGCTGCCCCTGCTTCTCGCGCCCCCTCACCGCCGCCCTTTCGCGGCCTGCGCCAGCCCGCGCCCGCAGCCAAGCCCACGCCGCCCGCCACTGCTCCAGACCTTGAGGAGGAGGTGACAGAGGAGGCACCGCACTTTGAGGATTCCAAGGGCGGCTTCTCGGCCGGACTTTTGGCGCGCGTGCTCGACCGGCGGCTGCTGTGGATCAAGAGCCGCACCATCGGCACGACGTTCGACAACACGGCGCGCCGCATCAAGGTCGCCGGCGACATTGGCCTCTTGGTCATCGCGGGCGTGTGGCTGGGACAATCAATTTATCGGGAGGCCGCCCAAGCCTCTCCGGGTGGGGGCAATGCCACCAACACGTCCATTCCCGTGAAGGCCGCACCGGCGAAATCCGGTGCTTCGCCCGCGCAGTTGTTTGCCGACAAGGTCGAGCCCCTGCTCAAGGCGCGCTGCCACGAGTGCCACGGCCCCAAGAAGCAGAGCAGCAAGCTCAACCTTTCCGTACGCGACAAGGCCGGCGAGGTGCGCGGGCTGCTCGCCGTGGTGGACACCGGCAGCCCCGAGAAGAGCGAGCTTCTCAAACGCGTCGTCGACAAGGATGACCCCATGCCCCCCAAGGACAAGGGTGCGATGCTTAAAGCCGACGAGGTGGATGCGCTGCGCCAGTGGATTGCGGGCGGCGCGCCCGCGGGGGCGGCTGGCTCAGGAGGCGGGTCAACCAGCGCATCCCCGGCCACTTCGCGGGTGAATGCCAAGGTCATTCTCGCCATCGGCAGGACGCTCTTGACGGGCCTGCTCGTGGTGTTTCTCGTACTGGTCATCCACTACGTCACCGGCCGGTTCTTTGACGCGAATGACTCGGTGATTGCCGCCTCCACCCCCAGCCATATTTCCCGCGCCACCGTTCCAGGTGCCTTGGCCGTGCTCTTCTGGATCCTCGCCGTGGGCGTGCTGCTCATGGCGTTAGTGAAGGCGGCAACGTTGGCACTGGCTGACATCCGCGCCCACTGGTTTGCTGCGGTGTTAAACCTGCTGCTGGGCGGCGTCCTCTTTGCCTTCGCGCTCGCGCTCGCGCGCCTTTTCGTCGCCGACGATTTCCTCAATATCAAGGCCAGCACCCACGCCCACGCCGGCGACGAGGCGCTGGGCATCCTCTCGCTACTCATCAAGGTGGGCCTCAAGATGGCGCCGGTTTATTACGGACTGTGCCTGGCGCTGGGCAGCCTCTTCATCAATCTCGACCGCCTGTGGCCGCAGGCTGCGCCCCCGGCGTCCCAATTGCTGATGGGCGACACTCTTTACGCTGCGCTGCGCAATCCGGGTCTCTCGCTGAGCTCCTTGGGAATGGATGCGAGCATCCCCACCGTGGTTCTGCTGCCGGTGCTGGCCTACTTCGGGTTTCTCATCGCGTTTCTTGCAGTGGAGTTTGTGCGCGCGGTGCTGCACATGTCACGCAAACTTGGCTCGCGCTGACGCACTAGCCTTCGCGCCGCCACTGGGCCACGAACATTCCACCGCCGCCGGTGTCCTGCGGCCAGAATTCATGGTTTGAGGAGGGCGCTTGGGTGGGACGCCATGGATGCAGATGCGGCCACGGCGCGAAGGCCGGGTGCGCCGCACCAAACGCCGCGGTAACATCTTCAGTTTCCTCGCGGGTAAGCGTGCAGACAGCGTACACGAGCCTGCCGCCCGGTTTCACGGCACGTGCCGCATGGGTCAAGAGGCGCAGTTGCACGGCCGCCAGCTCGCACACGTCGCCGGGAGCGGTCGTCCAGCGCGCGTGCGGATTGCGTTGCCAAGTGCCCAGCCCACTGCAGGGGGCGTCCACCAGAACGCCATCAAACCGGGTGCGCGTGGGCAGGTGTGTGCTGCCATCCCACCGAGCCGCGCGGTAGTTAAAACAACCCGCGCGGGCGGCGCGCCGCTTGAGTTGATCCAACCTCCACGGTGCGCGGTCGCTGGCCCAGATCAGTCCCTGATTGTGCATGAGATCGGAGAGATGCAGCGTCTTGCCGCCCGATCCAGCGCAGGCATCCCACCAAGTCTGGCCCGGCTTTGGCGCAGCCACGAGGGCGATGGCTTGCGAGGCGATGTCCTGAATCTCAAATTCGCCCGCGTGGAATTCGTGCGATCGGAACAAGTCCTCCACTCCGCAATACTTCACGGCATCGGCCAAAGCAGGCACGAGGGATGCGCGACTCTCACCCAACGTGCGCGCCAGCGCCGTCCCTTGCCCGGCACGCGCGCGCAGCCAAAGGTGCGGTTCGTGTTGGATCGCGCGCAGCCAGGCGGGCGACACCGCCATGTGGGCGGTCGTCCACGGCGGCACGGCGCGCGTGCCCAGTTCTTCATCTGCGATGCATTGCGGCCTTGCTGCGTAGACTTTCGCCATCTCCACCGCGCGCTCCAACCTTGTCAGGGGCTCGACGGTGTCCAACCAGCCATGCCAACGGAATGCGGCGAAGACCGCTTGGCTGATGGCCCGCGCGTCATCGGCCGAAAGTCCCGGAACCACTTTGAGCTTTTCCCGCAGCACGGCGTCGGCCGGATGCTGGCGGCTGGAGGCATTCAGGACGTCAGCGGCGATGCGCTTCCACTCGTGTTTCATGCCCGGGAGTTGCGCCCCATGGCGCGCGGTGTTCTCTCAGGCCTTGGCAACAAGCTGGCGCAGGACGAATGGCAGGATGCCGCCGTGCTGATAGTAATCGATCTCGATGGGCGTATCGATGCGGCAACGGACGCTGACGTTTTCGGCGGCGCCATTCTTGCGCGAGATCTTCAGCGTGAGGTCCTGTTGCGGCTTGATGTTTGCGTCGAGACCCACAACATCGTACGTCTCAGAGCCGTCCAGCTTTAGCGCCAGTGCGGAAGCACCTTCCTTGAATTGCAGCGGCAGCACGCCCATGCCGACCAAGTTCGA
>SYLI01000005.1 GCA_005809105.1 Verrucomicrobiales bacterium
CCGTGGACACGGGCTGGGTGACGGACGAGGACCCGGTACAGATCGCCGCGCGCAAGCAGCAGGAGCATCGCTTCCATCCGCCGCTGGACATCGTGGACGGCGCGGCGCGGATCGTGGACCCGATCATCGCCGGCGTGAACACCGGCGAGCACATCTGGGGCAAGTTCCTGAAGGACTATCGCCCGACGGACTGGTGAGCCGGCGGCTCACTTCGCGATCGCCCGCACGACTTGTCCCTTCATCCAGCCGGACAGCTTCTTCGCGTCCGCCGCATTCTTGAGCCGCAGTGTGGTTTCAGAAACGCCGGAGCCGTAAGTGCCGAGGTTCTTGCGCGTGACCAACTCCGCCTCGATGGCGTCGCCTGTCGGCGCGAGCGCGGCCGTGCTTGCGCGAAGTGAAACGAGCTGACCGGGCTTCCATTGGTTGGCTTGAAACCAGTGCGAAGAGAACACAAGGAAGTGAACCGTGTCACCGTCCACGGCCTCGACGTAGCCGGCGAGTCCCTCCGTCGCGAGGCGCGCGTTGATGCGGTCGAGTTCCTCTTTCTTCAGCGCGTCGAGACTCGCGTCGTCGCTGACTAGGCGCACAACGCGGCGGTTGTCTGCGAGTGTCCAGGTGAAGTAGAGCCGTTCGCCTTCTTTGAGTGAAGGCATGGCAACGGGCTTGCCACCGCGCCAGATGCGGGCGTCGTCGGCCAACTCGAACTCGCGCGGCTTTTCCTCAATGACTTTGTCCCCGGCGAAAACCTGCGCGGAAAAGTCGCGGCCGCCGGGCTTCACGCTCTTGATGACCCACGCGTGGCCGTGGCCTTTCATCTGGCATAGCTCGTCCTGATAATGCACGAGCCAGCCGCGGCGCTTGTCGTCGTCCGGATTAAAGAACGTGTTCACGCGCTCGCCGGGGAGCAGTTCATCCACGTGTGCGCCGTAGCCGAGATGCCGGTAGGTCGTGGCCCACGGGAGGATCTTCGCGGTGAAAGATTCGCCGGAGGATTCGTTCATCACGTCCACGGTCCATGTGGCGGGATCGAACTTCTTCCAGACATACCAGCCGCGCGAGATACCGATGTTACCGGGCACGCCGAAGCGGCGCGGGTGCAGTGGGTGCGCGCCTTCGTAGGGTTGCTGCGCGAGGGTGCGCAGCGGCTTCATGACCGCGCCGGGGTGGCCCTTGAAACCTTTCACGCCGACCTTTGCGTGGAAGACGCCGGCGGGTGTGCCGGTGGTGCAGAAGATCTCGTCGTGGTTCGCGCCGCCGAAGGCGATGTTGCTGACGACTTGCGCGGGCACATCCATTTGGCCGAGCACTTTGCCCGCGGGACTGAGCACGGTGATGCGGCCCTGCTTGGTATCGGGGCGATGGAAATCGGCGACCCACAAGTTGCCCTCGGCATCGAACGCGCAGCCATCGCCGCCGCTGCCGCCGAGGTCGTAGAACATCTCCGGCGCGCCGAGCGGTTGGTCATCGGCGGGCAACGCGAAGCGCAGGATTTTCTTCGACTGCGATTCGATGAGATAGAGGTGTTTGCTCGCGGGATCCACGTCGAGACCGTTGGGAAAGGCGAAGCCCGTGCCGACCTTCGACACGGTGCCATCGGGACGCAAACGGAAGATGTGGCCGACGGGCTTGGCGAGCGCGGAGCCACTGGGGTCGGTCCAGTAGATGTTGCCGCGCGCATCCACGGTGAGGTCGTTGAGGCTGTTCAGTGGCTGACCGTCGAACTTGTCCGCGAGCACGGAGAGCGTGCCATCGGGCGCGAGCGAGAGGAGCGCCTTGTGCTTGTTATCCGCGATGAGCAGATGGCCGTCGGCGCGCAACACCGTGCCAGCCGCGCCGATGTCGAGCCAGAGGATGACCTTGCCGTTCTTGTCCACGCGGCGCAGACCGTCGCTGCAAAAGAAGACTTCGCCATTCACCCACGTCGGGCCTTCGGAGTAGCCCGGTGCCTTGGCGTAATGGGTGAACGTGGCGGCGGCGAGTCGCTCGGCCAGCGTCGCGGCTTGGATGGCCAAGCTCGACCACGCGACAAGGCCAATCGTTAGAGAGCGCTGAAAGAATTTGGCAGTGCAACGTGTGGAGGGAAAGCGCATCCTCCGAGAATGATGCCCGATAGAGTGCTTTGCAAGAAACCAGCGGGTGGCGCGCGCGAGGGATCGTGGCGCAACGCCCGCCTCTTCGCGACATTGCTGCTCGCGTGGCTCGCGTGTGCGGAGAGCCTTTTCGCGGGCGTGCCCGATGCGCCAGCGCCTCCCAATGTGCTGCTCATCCTTTCCGATGACATGGGGTACTCCGACGCGGCGTGCTACGGCGGCGAGATTGCGACGCCCCATCTGGACGCGCTGGCTCGGGAGGGACTGCGGTTCACGCAGTTCTACAACACGGCGCGTTGCTGGCCCACGCGCGCGGCGGCCCTCACCGGATTCTATGCGCAACAGGTGCGGCGCGACACGGTGCCGGGCGTGCGGAGCGGATCGCAGGGCGTGCGCCCCGGATGGGCGCCGCTTTTGCCGGACATGCTGCGGCGCGTGGGGTATCGCTCCTATCATTCGGGCAAGTGGCACCTTGACGGCAAACCGCTGGAGAACGGGTTCGACCGTTCCTACAGTCTCGACGATCACGACCGGCATTTCGCGCCGCGCCGGCACACGGAGGATGACAAACCCCTCGCGCCGGTTGAGGCCGGCACCGAGTTTTACTCCAGCGCGGCCATCGCCGACCACGCCATCAAGTCGCTGCGCGAGCACGCCGAGAAGCACGCCGCCCAACCGTTCTTCTCCTTCGTGGCGTTCACCGCGCCGCATTTTCCCGTGCAGGCCCCGCGACCGGATGTGGAGCGGTACCGCGACAAATACCTGCGCGGCTGGGACGCCCTGCGCGAGGAGCGATGGAAGCGCATGCAGACCTTGGGCATCGGCGGCGGCGCGCTGTCAGCCATCGAACGCGAGGTGGGGCCGCCCTATCCCTTCCCCGCGGCCATCCAGAAACTGGGCGCGGGCGAACTCAATCGTCCCGTCCCGTGGGCGTCGCTCAACGAGGTGCAGCGGAGGTTTCAGGCTGACAAGATGGCCGTCCATGCGGCGATGGTGGACCGGATGGATCACGCCATCGGGCGCATCCTCGCGCAGTTGCGGATGATGGGCGCCGAGCAGAACACGCTGGTGCTTTTCCTGTCTGACAACGGTGCCAGCGCCGAGATCATGGTTCGTGGCGACGGGCATGACCCGGAAGCCTTTTGCGGAACCGGCGCGACCTTTCTTTGCATCGGCCCGGGATGGTCCAGTCTGGCCAACACGCCCTTTCGCCGGCACAAGACCTGGGTGCACGAGGGGGGGATTTCCACGCCGCTCATCGCGCGTTGGCCCAAGGGAATCGCTGCGCGCGGGGCGTTGCGCCACACGCCCGGCCATGTCGTGGACCTCGTGCCGACCCTACTGGAACTGGCCGCGGGCATGCCTGCAGCCATCGTCCGCGGCGAATTAAGCCCGCCCTTTCCGGGGCGCAGCCTTAAGGCCGACTTCGCCAAGGACACGCCTGCGCCCGACCGCGTTTTGTGGTGGCTGCACGAAGGCAACCGCGCGCTGCGCGCGGGGGACTGGAAGATTGTGGCCGCCGGAAAGGACGCCCCTTGGGAGTTATACGACGTGGCCCGCGACCGGTCGGAGTCGGACAATCTCGCGGCGAAGCATCCCGACAAAGTGCGGGAGTTGGCGGCGCAATGGGCACGCGAGGCGGAATCGCACTTTGCGCTGGCGCGCAAGGACGCGCCACCCGAAACGGGCAAGCCCGCCCCCAAATCCAAGGGAACGAAATCGCCTTGAGCTAGAGTAGTTTTTCAGATGGCCGTATGCGGAGCGCTTGCGTTGAATGCGCGCCCGTGGCCATGGGGACTTAATTCCGCCACCGCAACTTGAATCTTTGGGCGCAACGGTGTGCTGGCACCATCTTGAAAGGAATGGTGCTCGTTTGCATCCTCAGGCTTGCGACTCAATGAAATCGAAGACAGCGAAAAGGCAAAGAAGACCATGAAAGCGTTGTTCGCGTCCAAGAGATACTCAGATTGCCCTCCAACGATGAAGGCGCAGATGAAGGGAAGAACGCATTGGGCCAGCAAATCCTTTCGAGACCAGACTTCGCGCACCCAGCAAACGAGCCACGCGATCAAGGCTGCCAAGCCGATCATTCCCAAATTGGCCGCAGTTTCCAGAAAGATGTTGTGGGCATGAGACGACGGGCGGCCTTTCCAATCCAGATGGTATTGTGACCGCAGGCGGGCAACCTGGTTCTTGAACTGCCCAGGACCGAAGCCCAAGAGCGGCCGTTCTTTCACGGCATAGAGGGCCGCAGCGAAAATGTGAAGGCGGTCATCTCCTGACATGCCCCGAATAATAGCGGCAGGGGCGGCAGGGGTTTGAGGAGCGTCTGATCTAAGATAATTCCCTGCCACGATCAGGATGGCAAGCGGCCAGCAAACCACACTCGAAAGCCAGAAGTGCCGCCGATGGCTTAGGAAGAAGACAAAGGGGACGGCGCAGAGAAAGCCCACGATGGCCCCACGTGTCCCGCTGGCCCAGAGGCCAATCAAGCTGGCGACAAAAGCGACAAGCAGTAGGCCACGGTGGAAGCCTTGAGGCGATGGCCTTCGATGGATGAGCAGTGCGGAAAGCACCACCAGCACCATCTGGAGGCCGTGGCTGTAGCGCATCACACCCGTAAATCCGCTGGATCGATCAGGGAATCCGCCCATAGAGAATGTCAGCAGGTCGAACTTGGCCAGGGCTTTCACTGCTCCATAAACTGACGCCACGGTAATGGAGATGCGGAAGAGGTTAAGCAATACCTCAATTCTGCATGGCGTCAGGAATCGTTTGTACGCCGAACCCATCAAAAAAATGCCAAGGACCCCGAAGAGGGGGTACTTTATTTTAAGCAATCTCGCCGGGTCATCCATGGCAGCGGCGTTCACTGTCGTGGAGAGTATTCCGACCATCACGAACATCAGGAGCCACTTGGCGCTTAAGGGAAGCTCCTTCCACCGAAATGAACGCCAAGTCAGGAGAGCGGCTCCGACCAGGCAAATATGATAAATCGAGCAGACGGCAATTGAAACGAAGACGCCACAGGCCAATGCCAGCATCCCCACGAAGGTCAGGCGGCAGGCGAGGTCGTCGCTGCTGAGAAGGCGGGGCGCTTGTGTGGCTTCGCTCAAGCGTGGTTAGAAAAGCACTGGGGATGCCGCAAAGTCGAGTCTGGTGTGCCGAATTACTTCCGTTCCAGCGGTGCGCGATACGCGAGCAGGTTGGCTTCAAGGGAGTGGCACTGCGGTGCTCGCCTTGCGACGTGGAGAGCACGGTTCATCCCCGCAGTCCCTTGAGATTCTCTTTGCCGGTGAGCCCCAGCGGAAACTTCTTCGCGTGCGCGTGGCTCGCGATGCCGGCGACTCGCCGTCGCGGGCTACTTACCGACTTCGATTCTGGACTTTGCCGCAGGCAACGTGCCGAGAACTTGCAGCAGTAAGCGCCCGTCAACGACCGCCCCGGCAACTGGGATCTCCTTGCCATCGATCTTGACCGTGCGCGGCGGTTCGCCCTTCCAGCCGATCACTTTGAAAGCCGGCGATGCCCGCCGCTGCGTTGATTTTGGGCCAGAGCGTCGCGACATCATCCATCGGCTCGACGAAAATGCCCTGCCCATCGCCCGGCTGCGGCAGCAACGGGAGCGCCTCGGCAAACGTCGTGCCCGCCAAATCACTCCGTACCGCGTCATTGAACTGCCCGCCGCGCAGATGCAACGCCTCCTTCATGATACGGAGCGCCGCCGCCGCGATTTGCACGTTGTTCATCTGCCCCGTGATGTCCGTGTGCTTGGCCTGAAGGTCATCGCGCATCGTCACGAGTGCCGCGCAGTTGACCGTAGGCGGCGTGGGGCCGTTGGGATTGCGCAGCACCAGCTTGGAATCTTCCGCATCGCCGCCCGCCTTGTGGCATTTGAGGCAGGACTCGGCGGCGACCTTGGCCCAGACCTCGTTCGCAAAGTAGTCATCCACCACCGAGCAGCCGGAGCCGGAGTAAGGCTTGAGTTCCGCGCCGCGCGCAACGGCACCAAGTAGCAGGAGCACCGCAAACACGCGGAGAGATGAAGGCACACGCAAGGACATCGGCGCCAGTTTGTACGCTAGCAACAGGAGATCCATCGAAATCATTTCCCTTGGCAGTGAAAGGGCCATGCTTGGGGCGTTGTCAGTTCCACCCTATTGACAGGCGCGACGGGCTTCTGTATACAGCACACTACTCAATAAAAAAGCTGCCGCTCTTGGCCCAAAAGTGACCTCCACCAGCACCTGTGTCAGAAGTTGATTCCAGCAAACGCGAAGGCCGCGAGGAAGGGATGGCCCAGGAGCAGGCCCGCGTCTTGGCGGAGCAAGCGGCTGATGTGAGGCGGCTGCGCGTCAAACTCCTCAACGCCATGGATTCGCTCGGCCACCTCAAAAAGCTCAACCCCGCCCCCTGACCTGCGGCCATGGCCAGACCCAAGTCCTTCAATGATTGGTTGCTTCTCTCGGTGGCCGAGCTGCAGAGGGAATGCGCATCGCTGGACAAGGAGGCCCACAAGTTGACCGAGATGGCCGACTTGCAGGCCCACCGCGCGCTCAAATCCGATTTGGGAAATTACATTGCCGCCCATGCCCGGGCCGGCACCCTCCCGCACGATCCCCTTGCCACGCTGGAACCACGCCTGCGCCAGCTCGCGAAGTTCTTTGACGGAGCCGCCGAGCTGCACCGCACCTCGCTCAGCCTCCGGCTGCGCTCCACGGCCGTTTCTCTCGCAGACGTGCAGTCCTTCCAGGCCACATTGGAAGAGGCCGCCGTCCAGTTGCCCAAGCGGTTGCGTGCGCTCGCGGCGCTGCTTTCCCCGCAGGACTGGGACGGTGACAATGACGGCGCAGACGTGTCCCACCGGTTGCTCACCTTTGCCCAGGAGCTGGGCGTGGACTTGCCCAAGGAGGCTTCTGTCCGCTCCACCTTGCGGTTGCTGGTGCGGGGCAGAGGAAAGCTCTTTGCGGAAATCGAGGGACATTTCAAGGAGGCAGGGAACGCCGTGACGAACAGCGCCCTTGCCCTTGCCAGGGCAGTCCCCGCCGATGTGGGGAAGGTGTTGGAAGCATTCCAAGCCGTTGCCGCCACCGACTATCGCATTTTCCACCATGGGGAAGCCCGGCAGAAACTGGCCGCCATCCGTGACGCGTTAAACTCCCATTGGACGGCCGCGATGCAGGCGGGCGAATTGGAAGCGCAATGCCAGCCCGTGCTCGAAACCGCCAAATCGGAATTGGACGACGCGCAAGCGACACTCGCTTCCATGGCCGCCGCTGGGGAGGCAAAATGGAGGTCGAAGAGTAAGTCACGGCGAATTGCAGTCGGCGTGATTGCCGTTCTGCTCCTCATGGCCGCACTGTCCCCCAGAACCACAACGGACGCCGAAGCCAAGGCTGCATCCAAAAACAAGGCGAAGGCCAAAGCTGCCATCGCTAATCCGCCCAAGCCCACCAAAGCTCAGATCGCTGCCGAAGCCAAAGCCGCTGCTGAGGCCAAGATCGTCGCCGAAGCCAAGGACTTTGCCCAGCGGCGTGCGGCATGGACTGCGGCCAAGATGCGGCGCTTGGATTTCAAGGCGGAACGGCGCCAGCCGGCTTTGGCCATCCCGGGCACCATTCACGCGTGGGGACGAAACGGCGATGGGCAGAGCACGATTCCCTCAGGCCTCACCAATGTGGTGAGCATCGCGGCGGGATACTCCCACACCATCGCCCTGAGGAGCGATGGCACGGTTTACGCGTGGGGATTAAACGACGATGGTCAGTGCAAGGTTCCCGCTGGCCTCACCAACGTGGTGGCGATTGCGGGCGGAGGGAGTCACACCGTTGCCTTGAAGGCCGATGGCACTGTGGTGGCGTGGGGAAAGAACCACCGGAATCAGGCCACGCCCCCCCCTGACCTTGACGGCGTGGTGGCGATTGCGGCGGGATGGGAGTTTAGCGTGGCGCTCAAGGGCGATGGCAGGGTCGTCGCGTGGGGAGGGAACGAGTCTGATCAGAGCAAGGTTCCCCCTGGACTTCACAACGTGGTGGCGATAACGACGGGATGCTGGCACGCCGTCGCCTTGAAGGCCGATGGCACCGTTGCCGCGTGGGGAACCGACAGCCAGGGCCAGCGCACCGTCCCCGCTGGACTCGACAACGTGGCGGCGATTGCGGCAGGAAGCTACCACACCGTCGCCTTGAAGCGTGATGGCACCGTCGTGGCGTGGGGAGGCAACAGCACCGGCCAGCTCGCGGTTCCCCCTGGCCTTAACAACGTGGTGGCGATTGCGGCAAGAGACGCCCTCACCGTAGCCACGAAGGCCGATGGCACGATTGTCGCGTGGGGAGGTCTGAACAAGGATGGTCAGCGCAGGATTCCCCCCGGACTCAAAGACGTGGTGGCGATCGCGGCGGGAGAGAGACACACCTTCGCCTTGTCGCTGCCTTGACGGGCTGAGGCCCATACCTATCTACAGTGCCGCAGGAATGACGGCCTCAATTCCTTGTGGTTGGAGGGAGTAGATGAGGGATGCCGCCATTGGCAACTTGGGAATGGCTGGCTCAATACACCAGCACGAGCACGGTGGCCTGCTCCACGTCCTTGACCACGTCCTCGAACTTGCGGGGCTGGGTGTTCAGCTCCTTGAGCTTGGCGGCGACTGCCGGGGCGGATTCAAGGAAGCTTAGCAGGTAGCTGCTCTTGACGGCGTAGTTTACGTTCTCAGCCCGCTCACCGCTGGTGGCGATCGCGGCCTTCTGGTTCAACTTCGCCACCACCACACCGATGACGTTGCCCCGCTCGTCCACCAGCGCGCCGCCGGAGTTGCCGGGCTGGATGGGCGCGCTGATTTGGAAATGCCGCGCGTCATCCTGCGCCCCGGCGAGGCTGGCAATCTCCCCTTTCGCCAGCTTGGGTGCGAAGCCCTGCAAGCCGATGTTTGGGAAACCGACGGTGGCGGCGGTGGCCCCAAGCCGCACACCCCGGCTGGCGATGACGGGCAACGCCGTGAACTTCCCTTCAGCCTTGAGCAACGCCAGGTCGTTCGCCTTGTCCACCTTCACAACCTTTGCAGAAATGGAGCCACTCGCCGTGACCAACCACAC